>JAAZMG010000063.1 GCA_012798935.1 Tissierellia bacterium
CCAACTGGGCAGACAAAATGTCTGCCCTTTAAAATGGTCAATATACAAACATTTAACATATTAACTATTTACATATTAATATAAATAGTATATACTATATTATCGTAGAAGCGGATAGAAATATTTGCCATAAAAAATTATCTAAGAGGTGAAAAAATGGAGCGATTGGAAAAATTAGCCGAAAGCTACAAATGGATAGAAAAAATAGCAGGTAAAGCCACTATTGAATTTCTCAAAACTACGGATATGTTAGAAGAAGTACATGATAGATTTTTTAAAGAATACGACCTATCCAATACAAAGTTTAATGTACTAGTAATCCTTTACAAAGGACGTAAAGAAGAAATTTACATGTCAAACATTGGAGAGAGGATGCTTTTATCTAATGCCAATATTACCGGTTTAGTAGATAGATTGGAAGAACAAGCCTTTGTTAAAAGGGTTAGAAGCATTAAAGATAGGAGAAAAATAGCCGTTAAAATTACAGAAGAAGGTGTTAAATGTGTAGAAAAGGTTATAGAAGATTATAAGATATGGTCTAAAAGACTATCAGGCACATTAACTACAGAGGAAAATAAACAATTAGTAAAATTGTTAAAAAGTCTGCAACAGGGAATTATGCAAATTGAAAGGGAAGGCAGTATAAGCCCATTATAGAAAGGAGATAAAGATATGAAAATAACAAAGAAAATACTAATTCCAATTTTTATACTTACATTAATATTTACTTCCTATACCCAAGCCTTTGCTTCTGGGGAAGAAGTAGTAAACCTAACTATAGAAGATGCAGTTACTACAGGAATAGAAAACAGCATATTATTAGATCAAGTTGAAAAGGAAATAGAATTATCCAATGTAGCAAAGAGGAGAGCTTCTTACTCTGCAAGAAAGTTGAGACGTGGTAAGGATGATTTGAAGAAAGCTCGAAAGGAAATAAATCAGGCAGAAGGACTGTTGCAACAGGATATAACTCCTGGAGACATAACATTACCAGATGGAACAACCATACCTGCAGGAACTAATATAGGAGGTATAGGTTTACCTTCTGAAGTTCAAGATGAAATAAGGAAAGGTATAAGAGAATCCATTGATGAGTCAAAAGAACGATTAAGTGGTGGAAGTTTAAAAATCATCAACGCTCTTCAAGAAGCAGGAGGCACTATTTCATCTGCCCTTGATTTTGCCAGCTTAGATGCATTAACTGTAGACTCTACCTCTGATGTAATGAAAACCATGACAGAGATTGGATTTGAAGTTACTCAAGCCTCCTTTGATATTTACAAAAATAGTATTGCCTTATTAATTCAAAAAAACTATTATGATGTTCTCCAAGCTAAACAGATGCTAGAAGTAAGAGAAAAAGCCATGAAAAGAGGAGAAACTCAATATGAGTTTGCAAAAGCCAGCTATGAAGAAGGATTAAAGCCTAAAGACGATATGCTTGTAGCTAGCAACTACTATAAAGCTACAAAGATACAATATGAAAAAGCAAAAGGGGATTTAGAAAACTCTATTATTGAGTTAAAGAAAAACTTAAATATAGGATTTGACAAAGAAATAGTATTAACCGATGTATTAGTAGAAGAAGTGGAAGATTTTGATTTAAATGAAGGATTAGTAAACGGGATGAAAGAGAGACTAGAAATAAAAAAGACCTTAGGAGAAGTAGTTGTATATAATTTAAACTTTGATGAAACCAAGAAAAAATATCCTTCGAACACATTCCAATATCAAGAAGCAGAAATATTAAAAAACAAATCAGCATTAAACTTTGAACAAGCAAAGCTAGAGGTAGAAAATTCTATACGTCAATCTTACAACAATGTAAACACCGTAGCTTCTATGCTAGAATCTACAAAAGAAATGGTAGACGAAGCTAAAGAAAATCTAGAAATAGCCATATTAAAATACAAAGAAGGATTTGGAGTAGAAACTAGCTTACTTAAAAACTTAAACTTAGAAGATTCAGCAGGAACCATAGTTGAAGTTTTAGCAGCAGAAGAAAAATTAGCAGAAATTGAAGAAAGTGTTGTACAAGTAACCTATGCATATAATTTAGCTCGTATGCAATACCTAAACAACACAGGTAATTTTCTATATTAAAACATAGGGGCAGACCTATGTGCCTGCCACATACAATTGGAATATTATAATTAGAGGGGGACAAACATGAAATCAACAAAAACCAAAATACTAATACTGATGCTAATGATTATACTAATACTAACTAATACCATGCTCTACGGCTGCAAAAGAAAAGAAGTGGAAGAAGTTGAAGATCCATTAAAGCCTGTTACTATAATGGAAGTTAAAACGGAAGATTACTCTAATGATATTGAAATCAGTGGTAATGTAAAACCTGCTCAATTGATAAAACAAGGTTTTAAAGTGGCAGGGGTTATAGGAGATGTCTATGTAAAAGAAGGAGATCATATATCAGAAGGTCAAGCCCTTATGAGTTTAAATCCACATGATTATGAACTAGGGGTTATAGCTGCTCAGGCTCAATACGAATCCTTAGATATGCAACTTAAAAGCAAAATAGACTCTTCTGTAAATCAAGCTAAAGCTAATTTGGAATTTATAAAAACTCAACTAGATCGGGTAAGAAGACTTCATGAAAAAGGTGCAGTAGCTACAAAAACAGTAGAAGAGCTAGAAGTTGCTCTAGTAGTAGCAGAAAATACCTACCAAGAAGCATTAGATGCAAGGGATACATCTATAGCTCAGCTTAGGCAAGCAGAAGCTGCCCTTGAACTTGCCCAATCCCAATTAGATGATACAGTATTAAAAAGTCCAATAACTGGAACCGTAGTAAAGCAAATTGCAGAAATAGGAGAAACTATGGCTCCAGGATATCCTGTTTTAGTTCTAGGTCGTTTAGACACCCTAGAAGTAGAAGTAGGAGTGCCAGATAATCTAATAGATAATATACAAAAAGGAGAAAAAGTAAATCTATTTATATATGGAATAGACAAAGAATTAGAAGGAGTTATATCCAATATAGATACTACTGCTGATCCTGAAACCAGAACCTTTGGAGTAAAAATCGACATAAGCAATGAAGATGGAGACATTAAACCTGGTATGATAGCTAATGTAGTCATAGGCATGGAAAAATTATCATCAATTATGATTCCTATAGATTCAGTTACAGATGATGCAGAAGGCTCCTTTGTATTTGTCTATGATGAAGAAACAGAAACCGTTAGCAAAAGAGAAGTTGAAGTAGGAGAAATATATGAGGATTCTATACAGATTAATGATGGACTTAAGGATGGTGAACTAGTAGTTATAGAAGGACAATATGGTCTATTAGATGAAGAAAAAGTAAAAGCTAGGAGAGTTGAAAACGATGACTAAATGGTGCATAGAACATAGAAGTATTATAGCTATGCTTTCCATCTTTACAATTATATTTGGAATAGTTATATATATAAATATGGAAAGACAAGAAAATCCAGATGTTGTATCTCCAGGGGCAACTATAAAGACCATCTACCCAGGAGGTACACCAGAAGATATAGAAAGGCTTATCGTAAAACCACTAGAGGACAAAATACACGAAGTTCCTAATATAAAGCTTATGGAAAGCTATTCTTTGGATAATGTAGGAGTTATAGTAGTTAGACTAGAAGATATAACCGATGAAGAGATAATTGAAACATGGAATAAAGTAAAAGACAAAGTAGATGAAACTGACCTACCCGATGGAGCTTGGGAACCTGATATAGATACAGAACTAGCTGATACATATGGCATGCTATTTACAATAAGCGGGGAAGGATTCAAATATAAGGATTTAAAAAAAGCAGCAGATGAAGTACAAGAAGGGCTAGAAAAGATTAAAGGGGTATCAAGGGTTGAGATAGATGGTCATGTAAATGATGAAATCCACATAAACTTAAACTTATTGAGGATGAAGCATTTTAATATCCCTATAAACAATATAGGAACAGCCCTAAAAGCAAGAAATATAAACATTCCCGGTGGAAGCCTTAAATTACAAAAATCAAACATACCTGTATCTACCACTGGAGAATATGCTGATATAGAAGATATTAAAAACACAATAGTAGGAATGTCAGAAACAGGTAATATAATATATCTAAAAGATATTGCAAATATAACCAAAGAAGAAGGAGAAAGGGATGTATTTATAAGTAGTAATGGAGATAAAGCATTACTTCTTACAATAAAATATTCTGAAGGAGAAAATGTAGTTAAAGTAGGAGATGAGGTAAAGAGTTTTCTAAAGAATTATCAAAAATCCCTTCCAGGGGGTATGAAAATAACCATAATAACGGATCAATCCGAATATGTAGATGATGCTATTAAAGATTTTGAAGGCAATTTAATAGCAGCTATTGTATTAGTAGTAGTTGTAGTATTGATAACTATGGGTGCTAGATCTGCTATAGTAGTATCTTCATCTATACCTATAACGGTCATGACAACTTTTATTTTTATGAGAGCATTTGGGATTATACTTCATCAAGTTTCCATAGCTTCATTAATAGTTTGTCTTGGATTAATGGTTGCCAATGCAATAGTTGCCAATGATAATATGTATCTTCATCTATCCCAAGGGAAGGAACGAAAGGAAGCTATTATAGGTGGAATAAAAGAAGTAAAAATTCCTATATTAACATCTACTCTAACAACAATAGCCTCTTTCTTGCCATTGGTTATGATGCAAGGGGTTGCAGGAAAATTTATTAAAGATTTACCTGTAATGGTTACAGCAGCCCTGTCCAGTTCCTATTTAATATCCTTAACTGTAGTTCCTGCTATGGGATATACCTTCTTAAAGGATAGTAATAGTAGCAAAAAGGAGGATTCAAATAAGAAAAAAAGACCAGGTCTAACCAAAAAGATAAGTAAATTATTTGTAGGACAATATGAATTCTTACTAAACAATGCTTTAAAAAAGCCAAAGACTGCTATTGCAATTGCAACTGGCACTTTAGTACTGGTAAGTTTCCTTATACCAACTTTAGGTCTTCAGCTATTCCCCTTTGTAGAAAGGGACCAATATGTAATTGACGTTACCCTTATGGAAGGTACAACAGTAGAAAGAACCAATGAAGTCATTTCAGATGTAGAAAAGATACTTTTAGATGATCCATCAGTTGATACATTTTTATCCAAAGTTGGAGACGGTATTCCTAAATTCTATGCATCCTTCTTTGGAAATCAAATTGCCAGCAACAAAGGTCAATTTGTAGTCAACGGAAAGATAGATGAAATTGATAGAATTCAACGAGAATTAAATAGCAATATTCAAGGGGCAAGGATAGAGGTAAAACAACTTGAAAATGCTATTCCAGTAGAACTACCTGTTCA
>JAAZMG010000064.1 GCA_012798935.1 Tissierellia bacterium
CAAAAGATAGTAAGTTCCAATTTAACCGATCAGGATATTATAGGTGTGGCAAGGAGTATAGATGAAGTATGTGTTCAGGTGTTTTTCATAAGAACAGGGAAGATAATAGGTCGAGAGCATTTTATATTATCAGATACATTCAATGAAGATAGGAAAGAAATACTTAACTCCTTTATAAAACAATTTTATTTAGGAACTGCCTATGTGCCCAAAGAAATACTTATAGAGGAAGAAATAGAAGATATGGAGGCTATATCTAAATGGTTATCAGAAAAAAGAGGCAATAAAGTGACAATTCGTGTTCCAAAAAGAGGAGAAAAGTCAGAGCTTATGGAAATGGTAAGAAAAAACGCATTGGATATGATCAACCAATATGGGGATAAACTTTTAAGGAAACAAAGAGAGAATGAAAAAGCATTAAAACAATTAAAACAGGCTCTAAACTTAAATAAATTGCCAACTAGGATTGAAGCCTATGATATATCAAATATAAATGGTGTAAGTCCTGTAGGCTCTATGGTGGTATTTGAACGAGGGGAGCCAAAGAAAAGTGATTATAGAAGGTTTAAAATACAATCGGTAAATACTCCAGATGACTACAAAAGTATGGGGGAGATTATAAGAAGAAGGTTTACTAGGGGATTAAAAGAAAAAAAGACTATGAAAGAAAATAAAATTCAAATCAAAGGTTTTTCTACCTTTCCAGGCTTGGTCATGGTTGATGGTGGCAAGGGGCAAGTTAATACTGCTTTAGATGTGTTAGAAGAACTAGAGTTGGATATTCCAATTTGTGGTTTAGTAAAAGATGATTTTCATAAGACAAGGGGAATTATTTATAATGATGAGGAAATTAATCTAGAGGAAGATAGCGCTGGGTTTAAATTAATATATAGGATACAAGAAGAGGCCCATAGATTTGCTATAAACTATCATAGAAGCTTGAGAACTAAAAAAATGTTTAAATCTGAGTTAGATGACATACGGGGAATAGGAGATAAAAGGAAAAAAGAATTACTTAAATATTTTCATACCATAGATAATATAAAAAAAGCGTCTATAGAGGAGTTAATAAAGGTGAAGGGGATGAACAAGAAGGTAGCCGAAGATTTATATAATCACTTTAGAAATAATAAGGGGGAATAATATGGCTAAAAAACTTTATTTATCTACTGAAGATAGAAAAATATCTGGTGTATGTGGTGGAATTGCTGAATATTTAAATGTAGATTCCACGGTTATAAGGATTGCCTGGGTTTTGTTTTCAATATTTACTGCCATGATGTTTGGAGGTATTATTGCATATATAGTAGCTGCGATTATAATACCTGAAAGGTCATAGGAGGAGAAAAGTATGGACTATATTACTTTAGATAAATTAGTAGAAGATTTAAATATGGAAATAGTTTATAGATCTGATGATATGGAAGATGTAAAAATAACTGCTAGCGAGGTAAATAGGCCAGGATTACAACTATCAGGTTATTTTGACAAATTTGCCTATAAAAGACTTCAAATAATTGGAAATGTAGAGTGGCATTATTGCAATAGCTTAGAAAAGGATGTACGTTATGATAGACTTGAACAAATATTTTCTTATGCTTTTCCTGCCATGATTATATCAAGGGGTCTAATTGTGTTCCCAGAAATAATGAAATTAGCTTTTGAATATAATAGAACCATACTGAGGACGAAACTTCCTACAACTAAATTTATAAATGTTTTAATCAATTATTTAGATTATGCTTTAGCTCCAGAAATTACTATCCATGGGGTTTTAGTAGAAGTTTATGGTATGGGAGTATTACTTATAGGGAAGTCTGGTGTAGGAAAGAGTGAAACAGCTTTAGAGTTGATAAAAAGGGGACATCGTTTAGTAGCAGATGATGCAGTAGAAATTAAAAAGGTTGATGAAGGGCTGAGGGGGGAAGCGGTAGATTTAATTAGGCATTTTATGGAGATAAGAGGAATAGGAATATTAGATATTGAAAGATTATACGGGGTTGGTGCTGTTAAGAAGAATGAATTTATTGACCTAGTTATAGAATTAGAGTTTTGGGATGAAACTAAGGAATATGATAGGATTGGGCTAGATGAGGAATATATAGAAATCTTAGGAACAAAAATACCAAAACTTATTATTCCAGTTAGACCTGGGAGAAATTTAGCTATGATCGTTGAAGTAGCCGCAAGAAATACAAGACAAAAGAAATTAGGATACAATGCAGCTTTAGAATTAGATAATAGAATAAAGGAACAAATAAATAAAAGAAAAAATAGGATAATAGATAATAAAA
>JAAZMG010000065.1 GCA_012798935.1 Tissierellia bacterium
CATACTGATACAGTAGGTATCTCCGATTATGGTAACTTAAAAGAATATGCAACTAAACCTTTGGAACTAACTGAAAAACTTAAGAAAGTCCCTTTATCTAATGATGCTATAAAGGATGTAGAATCTGGAGATTATCTGTTTGGTAGAGGAATATTTGATATGAAATGTGGGGTGGCTACTCTTATGACATTAGTTGAAACCATCTCCAATGATGTAGATAGTTTTGAAGGTAATCTGGTATTTGCTGCTGTGTGTGATGAGGAAGGCAATTCTGGTGGTATGTTGTCAGTAGTGCCTGAACTACTAAAGTTAAAAGAAAAAGAAGGTTTTGATTATCTAGCAGTAATTGATACGGATTATAGTGCTCCAAGATACGATGGAGATAATACAAGATATGTTTATGTTGGTACCGTGGGAAAGCTAATGCCTACCTTTTATGTAGTCGGAGCCGAAACCCATGCTGGAGATCCTTTTAATGGATTGGATCCTAATCAAATAGCTGCAGCTATTACTAATGAAATCAACTTTAATACTAAATATTGTGATGTAGCTGAAGGAGAGGTTGCTGTTCCTGCTATTACACTAAAACAGCAGGATTTAAAGCCAGAGTATTCTGTTCAAACAGCAAAGACTAGCCATCTTTATTTTAACTATGGTACCCATACTAGTACCCCAGATGAAGTTATGGAAAATGTATTAGAGGGAGCAGAGGGAGCTTTCAAAAGTGTGGTAAATAATTTAAATGATGAATATAAAAAGTATTGTAATATGACTGGTTTTCCCTATGAAAAATTGCCATGGGAAGCTAGGGTTATGTCCTATGATGAATTATACAAGAGGGTTAAGGAAGAAAAAGGGGAAAAAGTAGATAGGCTAATAGAAAATTTAAATAATGAATTTTTAGGTGATTCTAATGTAGATGGAAGAACATTTGCTTTAAAAATAGTAGAAGAAGTTCATAAAATGTGGTCTGATAAAGACCCTGTAGTTATAGTTTATTTCTCACCACCATATTACCCCCACATCTATGTGGAAGGCAATAGTCCATTGGAGAAGAAGCTATTAGATACAGTAAACGAAATTGTTGAAAATGCAGAGTTTAAATATGATATTAAGGTTAAAAAATTCTATCCTTATATTTCCGATTTAAGCTATGCAGCTGCTCCAAAAGAAGATTATGCAATTGATTCCTTGAAAAATAATATGCCTGGATTTGGAACAAAATACAGTCTTCCTCTAGAGGAAATGCAAAAATTAAATCTTCCTGTTGTAAATATTGGACCTTTTGGAAAGGATGCTCATAAATTTACAGAAAGATTAGAGAAGGATTATTCTTTCAATGTGGCACCAAACTTGGTTTATAGGACCATTTTAAATTTATTAAAATAATAATAAAAGCTACAAAGCTACTTTTATTAAACTCAATCCCTATTTGTTTATTAATTAAAAAACAGCTACTGAATTAACAATCCAGTAGCTGTTTTTAATTAATATCTCCTTGCTAAGCCTTTTGCTAAATTTATTTTAGTTTTTTCTAGTACCTCTGCTATTTTAGATTTTAATACTATAGGAGGTTCTTTATCTGAAAGGAGAAGGTTTATTTCTTCTTCTGTTAGTGCCTTCTTTAAATCTTTTTCTACATTACTTGTATTACTATGATTGATATCTACAAAACATAAAGGAGGAAACATAACGCACCACCAATTTTTGCCTTTTCCTTCTCCTATAGTAACCTGTAATGTTTCATATTCGCCTGATGGAAAAGTAATGGCTCCATATTTCCTTGTAGGAAAATTTCTATTCCCTAAGGATACGTCTACGGAAAAGTCTTTTCCTTCTTCTTTTATCATTTGCTCAGTTATGTATTTTATATTATCTATATTATCTCTAACTATTCCTCTAGTTTCTTCTATAGAACTGCTTTTTTTAAATTGGGCTCCCATTTTCTCTAGCAATTCATCCCTTATTTTTAACTTTAAAGCCTGGTCGCATTCTTCATCGCTATTAGCCTTTATATGGAATCGAATTATCTGATCTTTAAAGCTGTTTACATTGGTTTCCTTGTTTAGTATAAAGGGATGAATTATATATATTATAGAAATAATTAATAATGCCAAACTAAGTATTAGTTTTTTATGCTTCATCTTTATACCTCCTGGCTCTTTTTTTACTTCATTATTAATTATTTCCTATATTTGCTTTTTTATACCATTACTTTGTCAATCCTGTTCTTCTTATCTTTGCATCTACCGTTACATTAAATTTAACATCGGGAAATATATTAACCCAATCTTTTTTTATTTTATGCCATTCTTTAGAGTTAAATTTGCTTAGATGTTCTCCAACACCTATTAAATCTGCATTATATTTATTCTGTAGTAGATCTATTGTATCTTCTATCTCCTTTTTTACTCCTTTTTCTATTGCCTTTTCCATATCCTTTAAAACTTTCTGATTATAGACAGAGTTGCCTTCCTCAATAATATATTCCTGTAGATAACCTTCTAATTGAACATTTAAATCTACATTTATTTCATCATCTATTAATACTTCCTTATTTGAGTCAGCATTGGTAACAGTATAGGATATAATTGTATCTTTATAGGGTATATCTATTAATTCAATTTTTACTTTATTTCTCATTAAAGCTAATGCCCTGTTCTCCTTCTCACCAATCCAACCTATAAATTTATAGTTTTTTAATATAGCTCCACCAGATATTTGAAACTCTTTGTCTTTTTTCATTATTCTAGGGGCAAGGGTTACACAACAAAAATCAGAATCTTTAATAACCTCTGTTAGGGTTTGGGGGGTAAACCTACTGGCAGATTTATTATCTTTTAATATATTATAGATAGTCCCATCAGTTACCCGCTCTGTAGTTGGTTTTTCCATTAGAATATCTTTGGCTTTTCCTTCTGCAACTAATACTTGAACCTTTTTATTTATCTTTGTGTCCCTATTTAATCCATCTATAGCTTGGCGTAACAATTTGTCTTCTTTAGCTAGGTCTTCTCCTATTACTAAAACCTTTAGATGTTTATAGTAGAAAGGGAACTCTACTTTGGTACTGAATTCTTTTCCCGCTTGAAATACGCTACTGCAAGGTGTACTGACTACAAACTTTTTTGTTTTTTCGGAAGCATTTTTACCAATGGCGCTTATATTAGGATATACATAAGTTACTATATATTTATTCATACCACTTTCTTTATTTAAATCTATTCCTATGCTAGATACAAATAATCTTTGGTTTATCTCTACCATATCCCAACATCCAGATAGGAAAAACATGGAAAGAATTAATATAAGTAGAATTTTTCGTTTCATACTTTTTGTCTCCTTTTCTTTATATATCCTACAATAAAAATAATAGCAGGTATAGCCATAATTGAAACTATAGCAAAATAATTTACCATATTACCTAATATTTCATCGGCTTGAACCATATTTTCTGGTAGTAATCCAATTATATATATAATTGGTAGTAGATATGGTATGAAAAAGCTATGGGTTTTTGTTTTTAAAAGATTAGAAAGAATTAAACCTGAGGAATAAAGAAAGGGTCCTAAGGTTCCAAAGACTACCATAACCCATGCTGCCATAATAATTCCATCTAAGTTTTCTAAAAAATATCCAGGTAAATCTACTTCCTTTATTACAGCTATAGAAGGCCAAATTTCTCTTTTTAATTGATCAATTCCATATTGGGATAAAGTTATAAAAAAAATTATTAAATATATACCAATTATAAAAAACATGCCCCTTAGACTATAGCTTAATGTTTGTTTATTATCTTCTACATAAGGAAGGGCGAGTATAATAAATTCATAGCCTATATAGCTAAAGAGAGCTGCTATGGTCGCCTTAGGCATTGCTTTAAATTTTATATCAAATATAGGGTATATATGGGTATAATCCATGTTGGGCAAATTTATTACCAATAAAAAAATAATAAATCCTATAATTATAGGATAGATTATAAGAGCCATCCTAGCTATATCCTCTAGTTTACCTCTAGCTATATAGGATACAGCAAATAACATGGTTATTATAATTATTTCTGTAGGGGTAGTTTCAAGGAGATAGGCCTTTATAACCTCTGCAAAAGTCCTAGTAGTATAAGCTAATAAAAGTATTACATATACTGAGATTATAATCAAAAATAAATCAAATAATATAGGACTTAATACTTCCCTTCCTATCTGAAAGAAATTTTTATTTGGGTACATTTTAAAAATTCTATCTATCATTACAATAAAGGGAATAGTAATTAAACCGCTTAAAACTATAGCAATCCAGCCATCATTATCTAGTATTAAAGCCACATCACTAGGTAATGACAATACACCTACTCCAACAATACTGGTTATTATTAATGCTTTTATTTGTATATTGGATATTTTATTTCTTTTCATAATTTAATCATCTTTTCTTCATCCTTCGTTTATTTTTGGGAAATGTGAATGTAGGTCTAAGTTGAAGCTTTTGCAATGGTGCTTTAACAAGAGTGTCCTTTAAATCCCCTTCTTCCAATCCTAAACCAGTATATGGGGATAAAAAGGGTATACCAAAACTGTTTAATCTAATCATATGAGTAGACATTATAATAATCCCCAACATAACTCCATATAATCCTAATATGGCTGCTAAAATCATAAATATAAATCTACAAACCCTTAACCCTGAAGCTAATTCATAACTAGGTAGGGCAAAAGCCGCTATAGTAGTTATAGCTACTATAATTATCATCAAAGGGCTTACTATTCCTGCCTCCACTGCTGCCTGCCCTATTATAAGTCCTCCTACTATACCTATGGTAGTCCCTATAGGGCCAGATATTCTAGTCCCAGATTCCCTCAATAATTCAATGGTTATCTCCATTAAAAAAGCCTCTACTACAGCAGGAAAAGGCACGTTTATTCTACTAGCTGCTACATAGTAGGTTAGCCTAGTAGGTATAAGTCCAGGATGAAAGGATGTAATGGCTATGTATAAAGCAGGAGATAAAGTTGCTAAAAATCCAGCTATTATTCGTAATAGCCTAATAATGGTTGTAATAGTCCATCGACTATAATAGTCTTCAGAGGATTGTAAGACTGTACCTATTGTAGCTGGAACTATTAATGCAAAAGGAGTATTATCAACTAAAATAGCAACCCTGCCTTCATAGAGAGAAGCAGCTACAGTATCAGGCCTTTCTGTGTTTTCTATTTGAGGAAAAGGAGATAGGTAATTATCCTCTATTAAATGCTCTAGCATGGAACTGTCTATTATTGCATCTATATCTATATCATCTAACCTTTTTTTTACCTCTCCTAATAGTTTTTCATCTACAATATCCTCAATATACATAAGGGAAATATCGGTTTTTGACCGCCTTCCAATTTGCATGTTTTTTACCTTTAATTTTGGGTCCCTAATCCGTCTTCGTACTAAAGTCGCATTTATCTTTAAGGTTTCACTAAATCCATCTCTAGGTCCTCTAACTACAGTTTCTGTTTGTGGCTCCCCTATTCCCCTTGTAGCCCAACCTCTGGAAGATAATATTAAGCCTTTATCTGCCCTGTCTACTAAAAGAGCTGTTTCTCCAGATAGTACAGCATCTACAATTTTATCTATATCTTCTTCCTCTTCTACCCCTGGTATAGCAATAGCTTCTTTAGCTAAGGTATCTAGTAGATTGGACTTAAAACTTGTTAAATCAAATCCTTCATCATCGCTAGTTGTAAGTAATATTTGAATAGCATATTCACTTATTAAATGTTTATCTATTAAACCGTCATGAAAAACAAGGCTAGCCTGGGTTTTATGATTGCTTCCAATCTCTATAAATCTATAGCTTATATCATCACAATCTTTAAATATGGTTTTTAGAGTTTCAATATTTTTATTTAAATCTTTTGATACAATCTCTCCCATAAATTTACCCCCTAAACTATTCTCAAAATTATAAACATTATTATTCCAATTACAATATAAGAATAGGAAATAACCTTAACTATAGTTAATTCCCTTGTAAAGCCTTGGTTTTTAAGTTTAGGTCCATCTACCAGTAAGGTGAATAAACCAACCAATGCGATCATTATTATAGTAAAATTATCAAATATATTTTTAATTATTCCCACAAATTTAGACAAAAAACCACTCCTTGTTAATTTAATATTATAATTAACAAAAAGTGGTCTTTTTATACATAAGACAAGGGGACGGTACTCTGTCTTATATGGTTTTGGCTGTGTAGACTTTTTTGACCTTTTTTTCTAATTCCTTTTTACATCGGCGTAGCTTTTCTTCATCGTCAAATAATCCAAATACGGTGGGACCGCTGCCGCTCATTAGACTTCCTAGGGCCCCATATCTTATCATATCTTTTTTTAATTGACCTATTATAGGGTACTCCTTTATTACTACTTGTTCCATTATGTTGGCCATGTTTTCTGCTAATTTTGGTAGATTGTCTTGTTCAATATATTGGATCATTTTGTCTATGTCTATTCTACTATTTATATTATCTAGGTTTAAGTTTCCATAAACATAGGCTGTAGATATAGGTATACCTACATTGGCTAAAAGAACCATTTTGTTTGAAAAACTTTTTAATTTAGTTAGCTTCTCTCCAATGCCCTTTGCATGGGCTGTCCCTCCCATGATGCAGAAGGGAACATCTGCCCCAATTTCTAAACCAATTTCCCTTAATTCTTCTTCTGAAAGATTTAGATCCCACAGGGTATTTAATCCCTTAAGTATTGCTGCTCCATTGCTGCTTCCTCCAGCTAGGCCCGAGGCTATTGGAATCTTTTTATGGATTGTTATATGGATTCCCCTGTTTACTCCGGTTTTTTCTATTATCTTTTCCCAAGCCTTGTAGACTAAATTAGTATTATCTAAAGGAACTTCTTTTTCGTTACACTGAATCTTTATTCCATTTTTCCTATTTTTTAAAATCAATATATCCTTAAGGTCAATTTGTTGCATTATGGTGTTTAATTCATGGTATCCGTCAGCTCTTTTATGTAGAACGTCTAAGGATAGGTTTATCTTTCCATATGATTCTAAAACTATTTCTTCCATTTCAATTCTCCTTTTGTAAAGTTAACGGATACATTATATCACAAAATATATAAGGATACTAAAAATCTATATTAACCTTTTTTTCTATTATTATCTTTTCCCCTGGCATTAAGGTAGACGGGGAAGTAATATTATTGGCTAGGATTATCTCTTCTACTGTGGTATTATAGCGTTTAGATATATCCCAAAGGACATCACCTTTTTGTACAATATACACTATTATACTCGGTCTATCTTTCCTATCGATTATTTCATCTGTTTCTGCTATTTCATTTATTATGTTGATTTTTCTTTCCCTATTCATAAATATATGATTTTTAATTGTTCCATCAATAGTTAAACTATCATCCTTTAAACTATATTTTAATTCTTCCAATTTAGTCTCTACATTTATGATCACATCCCTACCTAATTCCTCTGTGGTTACATAGGATTTAAAAGGGATTTCTTCTCTCAAGGTAGTTATTTCATCCTTTATATCTTCTAAATAATATATGTTTAAAGATAATATGCCTTCAATCATTATCTTATCTTCTACATATTGACTATTTATTATATTGGATTTACCTTCAATTGCATATATTTCTTTAAATCCTTTGCCTTTAATCTCTTTTAGGATCTTTTCTCTATCTATTATGTCTCTTATGTTTTCTATCAAACTTATCTCTTCTGTTTGTAAATCCATTTTATTACTTGTAGAATAGGCATCAATAATTACTTCCTTTTCTTTTTGTTCATATACCTTACCTAAGATCTTTACCTTAATTTCTAAGTCTATAATTTCCAGATCCCCTTCAATACTTTCTCGTAGTTCATATTCTCCATTTACTACTTCCATATTTAACTGGCATTTTGAATCCTGATCTAACCCTTCTATTTCTAAAAAATGGGTAAAAGGAATCTCTTTTTTAATAGAGTTAAGCTTATTTCCCCCAAAATATATAATTGAACATTCCACTATTCCAGATACGATTATTCTATCGGCAGAAATGCTAAATTCTTTTTCATAAGGGTTCATGTCAATTTTGAGAATTTCTTCTACAGGAGGTTGACCCTCTCCCACTTCAAAAGCCTCCTTTATTAATGCATAGGAATCCTCTTTTGCCAGTATATCATTATATTTGATTCTTTCCTTTAATAGTTGAAGGTTTTGTCCTTCCTTTACCTCTTTTATTATTTCTACTAAATTAATCTGTTCAACTTTCCCAGATAAATTTATAAATCCTTTTAGATCAACTTTTCTTTCATCTTTTAAATCATATTCTATATATTCTAATTTAGATTTTACTTCTACCGTCATTTCTTCCGTTATTCCCTGAATTTCTATTTCCTCTCTAAAATCACTATTTGTTTCTAAGGTATATATATTTAGATCCTCTTCATTGGATTTGTAAACTACTTTAAATTTTACTAAACCGTTTACAATAATCTTATCTTTTATAATCTTAGTGTTTAATATTTCAGCTTTCCCATCCGCCCAAAGAATATTTTCTATATCGGGCTTTGTTTGATTTAAATAGATTTCCGTCTCGATTAAGGACTCTATCTCTTCATATCCTTTTAATTGATCTACTTTAAGGATATCTTTAACTATTTCCATCTATTATACCTCCCCTATTTATTTTCTTTATATATCCTATGAATTAAATATTGAGTTAATGTCCAAAAAATACAATAAAAAAAGCAAGACCTTAAAATCTTGCTTTTTTATCTAACTTACCTTTATTTTTCTTTGCTCTTCATCGCAAATAGTCACTTCAACTGTCTCTGTTAATATATCTGAGTAGGTGTAAGAAACTCTCCGTACCGAATCAAATTGATTACAAATCCTTACTACAAATAAACTAGGATAGGCTTCTTCTAATATACCTTCTCTTGTTGTCGTTCTTTTTCTTCCTTTGTTCGCCTTTAGAATTACCCTTTTACCAATACAATCCTCAACGTCTTTGCGAATTTTGGCTAAGTCATTCTTCTCCAACAAAGTAACCACCTTCCAATAAAATACTCCCCTTAACTTAGGGGGCAGAAGGAGTGTAAAGGGACACTCATGAATATATGGTATCATATTTTTGTAATTATGTCAAATTAATAAATCATTATACTATAAAAATATTTTTTTGTCAATTGCTTAGGTGAAACTTTAATATCTAAAATACTTCAAAATCCCCTCTTCTATTCCATTTACCAAGTTATTTATATATTTTTCATCTTTAAACTTAATTTCTTCTTCACTATTGGATAGATATCCTAGTTCTATTAATAAAGAACTTACATTCACCCCTCTGAAAATATAAAAATTCCCTTCTTTTATACCTCTTACTGGAACTTGTTTATTCTTTAGGTTTTCTAGTATATATGAGCCTAACTTTTTACTTTCCACATCTTCCCTAAAATGAAACATTTCACAACCTTTCATATCTGAATTAGGATAATAGTCCATATGGATGCTTATGAAAAAATCTGGCCGAATCTGATTGGCTTTATCTATTCTTTCATCAGATAGTATCTTTTGGTCTCTATCCCTGGTTAAATATATAATAGCTCCTAGCTCTTCCAATCTTTTTTTTAATTTTAATGATAATTCTAATACTATATCCTTTTCTAATAAACCTATATTAACTCCCCTATATCCAAAGTCTTCTCCTCCATGACCTGGATCTATTACTATGATTTTATCCAAAAGAGGCTTTTTTATACAAGGCAAGTTTACCTTCCTTATATGAACTCCTGTATAGTAATAGTTTAATATATCCATAAAGTTAGAGCCTTCTTGAGCCATTTTCTCTGCCCCCCATTGGCAAAGACCTAATCCATGACCCTTACCTATAGAAACAAATTTAACACCAGTTGGATATATATTAAATCTAGTTGAATCCAAATCTAAAAGCTCTATAAGTTCCTTTCCTAAAAAGGTTTTATTTCCTATTTTTATAAACTTAACCCTTCCATGTTCATCTTTTTCTACATTTTCTATAAAACCTGATATTTCACAGTTATAATTTTCACCTATATCGGGAAACCTGGCCTTTAATAGAGCTTCTACCTCTTCTATATTAAAAGCTTTTTCATTATTCCAATAAGGACTTCCTATACAGTGATTGCACAGAACCCGGCGTAAGTAATCTACTTGATTGTCTATAACGTTTTCTGCATTTTCTGTACTTCCTCCACATACTAGATGATATTTAGCATCTATAGGTTTATCATTAAATGTTATTATAATCCCTTCTGTTTCCTTTACTGCCCTATTTATTTTTTCAATATTTTCATCATATTTATTTCTCCAAATTTCTTTATAAGCTTCTAGGGGTTTTATTTTATATCTCCTATTATCTTTCCCTAAGGATCTAGAATCTTTTAATAAATTTGTTCTTAAAACTATTGCTTGAGCTTTTAAAGTCTCTATTTGAAAGTTAATATCTATTTCTAAGGCTAATAATATACCAACCATTTTTTCTAGGGGCAAATATATCTCTTTGTTTTTTTCTTTATCAAAATACTTAATATGAAAACTATTTTTCATTGTTATACCCCCTATATATAGCTATTAATACATATTATGAAAAAAAGATTGATAAGTGATAAATGTGGCATAATTATTGTAAGTTGATTAATGATCTAAAAGGGACCATATCAAATTGATATGGTCCCTTTTAGATTTGAAAATTATAATATTATAGGCGACTCTAATATGGTTAATTTTTTCTTATCTGCATTTAGCCTTGCTAAAACTCCAAAAGGTAAAGTTACCATAGGCTCACAGTGACCTGCTTTTAAATTGTATATAGTAGGTATTCCTATAGGCTTTATTATATCCTCTATTACCTGTTCTAGTGTAAGAGAGTTACCATATCCTGAGTTTTTGGCTATACAATTATTAAAATCCCCTAATATTATACCTTCTGCTTCTCTAAGCTTTCCTGATAATCTTAACTGGGTAAACATTCTATCGATTTCATAGGGTTCCTCCCCAATTTCTTCAATAAATAATATCTTATCTTTTAATTCAATCTCATAGGGAGTTCCTAGGGTATTAACTATTAAGGATAAATTACCTCCTATAATTAAACCTTCTGCAACTCCTCCATTAATAATTTCTATTTCTTCTCCTATAGGATTTTTAATAATTCCTAAGTTAAATCTATCTTTAAGTATAAAATTATATAGATTTTCTTTTGAAAAGTCACTAAAATTATCGATTATATCTGAGGAAACCATAGGCCCATGAAAGGTGACTATTTTTGAAATTTTGGATATAGCAATATGGAGAGCTGTTATATCGCTATATCCTATAAATATCTTTGGATTGTTTCTAATTAATTCATAATCCAATAAATCTAATATTCGTGAAGTACCATAGCCACCCCTTAGACATATAATTCCATCTATTTCTTCATCTTTAAACATTTGATTAATATCTTCTGCTCTTAAACTATCTGAACCAGCAAGATAGCCGCATTTTTCATAACAGCTTTTTCCCATCTTAACCTTAAATCCCAAATTCATCAGCTTTTTATAGGATTTTCCCACCTTTTCCCTAGTGGTAGGACTGGCTGGAGCAATAACCCCTAAAGTGTCTCCAAATTTTAATCCTTTTGGTTTTCTCATTTTTTTCCCCTTTTTTATTATTCGACAAAAGTCGGGTTGTACCGGGTACCATTATAGGTTTAACATTCGGGAGGCTATTGCAAAATAAACTATTAAACTTAAAGCATCAACTATTGTGGTGATAAGTGGCCCTGCCATTATAGCTGGGTCTATCTTCATCTTTTTGGCTATCATAGGCAATATCCCGCCAACTACCTTTGCTATTATTACTGTTACAAACAAGGTTAGAGATACTGTAAGCGATACCGTTAGACCTACATCATCAAATAAATAAATTCTAAAAAAGTTCACAATTGCAAGAACTATTCCTACTACTATACTAATCCTAAACTCCTTCCACATAACCTTTCCTACGTCTTCTAAATCTATTTCTCCTAAAGCAAGACCACGGATTATTAATGTGGAGGATTGGCTACCTGAATTTCCACCTGTATCCATTAACATAGGTATAAAGGCGGTCAATACTACTACCGTTTCAAGAACACTTTCGTATTTTCGTATAATGCCTCCTGTAAAAGTGGCAGAGACCATTAAAACTAAAAGCCACATAACCCTCTGTTTTGCAAGGTTAAAAATATTAGCATCTAGATATTTTTCCTCTGATGGAGACATAGCTGCCATCTTCTGGAAGTCTTCTGTAGTTTCTTGGTCTATTACATTGACTATATCATCAATGGTTATTATACCTGTTAATCTATCTTCCTTGTCTACTACAGGTAATGCTAAAAATCCATATTTTTTAAACATTCCTGCAACTGTTTCTTGGTCATGGTTTGTGTGAACATATATTACATCTCTATCCATTATATCTTCAATAGTGTGGTCTTCTTCGCTTATAACCAACTTCCTTAGGGATACTATCCCTTCTAGTTTCCTATTTTTATCTGTTACATAGCATGTATATACGGTTTCCTTGTCAAGTCCTGTTTCTTTAATGTGGTCTAAGGCATCCCTTACCGTCATGGTCTTTTTTAGATCCACATATTCTATGGTCATTATGCTACCTGCAGAATCTGGTGGATACCTTAAAAATTGGTTAATTAAGCTTCTTTCTTCTTCCTTTGCATTTAGTAAAATTTTCTTTACTATATTTGCCGGTACTTCTTCAATTATATCGATCATATCATCAAAGAATAATTCATCGATTATATCCTTTAACTCTTTGTCTGTTACTACACCAATAAAATCCCTTTGTTGTTCTACAGAAAAATGGGCAAATACATCTACAGCTAAGTCTTTAGGCAACATCCTAAATATTAATAAGGATGTATGGATATCTAAAGGCTCTAATAGCTCTGCTACGTCAGCCTCATTCATCTCTTCTAGTTCTTTTTTTAATGTTACATACTTTTTCTCTTGGATTAAATATTCAAGTCTTCTTTCATCCATATTTACCCCCCTTTAGGAAAACCATAGTGTCTGGTAATGACTAGAGTTCTCCTTATTATTAATTTTTAATTTAAATATTTTGTAGCTACACCTGGGTACAGGTCCAGAGTCCACTAATCATCACCCCCTTATGCTCTCCTTAGGGAAACATATTATAATAATCCATATATATAGATTATTCTATTATCACCAATTTTTCAAGAAATTTATCTTTTATTGTTTTAAAAATCTCATTATATATTATTGTAACATAAAGTAGAACTTTTATTAAATTTAACACTTTTAAAAAGAAAAAAGATAGGCTTAGGCCTATCTTAGCAGGATGCTCCTCCTCTATCTGGTGTAACGCTAAATCCTCGTCTTAACCAACTGTCGCTATAATCAATTGTAAATGTATTAAAGCTTTCTGTTAAATCTTCTTCTATTAAAAATGTATAGTCACCAATTTCTATTGATGCGTCTCCTTCCTTAAGCTCATCCAGAGCTAAACCAAAAGATGGACCGCCTCAACCATAACCTGCAATATAAATTCTTAAAGGTTTTTTATCTTTTCTAGATTCCATTACTTTTTTAAGTTCATCATTAGCTTTTTGAGTTAAATCTACTTTCATCTTTTTTATTCCTCCTATATTATATTTGTTCTACAACATATATACCCCTCAAGGGTATTGTTAAACATATTATATATTACTTTTTTAAACAAGTCAAATGAAAAATTTAGCCCTCTAACTTTCGTTAGAGGGCTCCTTTTACATAGCTCTTCCTGGTATTATTACATCTACTACGCCTATAACTAATGCACCTATTATTGCTCCCCATACTGATATGTTAAATCCTGGAACTATAAATTTGGTAGCATATAATATAATTGCGGCTACAATAAATCCCGAAATACCTCTACCAAAGGGGGAAGCATTGACTCCAGCAAATTTTTGCACTAGATAGTCTAGCAATGCTATAACTACTGCCGCTAATAATAAGCTCCATAAATTATTTATAGAAAATCCAGGTGTTAAAAATGCTGCAATCCCAACAACTATTGCAGTAACCAGTATTCTTATGAGGATCTCACTTATATCCCAATCTTTCGTTCTATTGTCTGTCCTATTCCTATCTTTATCATTATTATCCATTAGTTCACCTCCTGATATAAGAATGTCCATTTTTAAATTTTTTATGCAATTTTATAATAAATAATTTTTATAATTTAAACATATGATATATTTACATTACACAGGGTATAAAAAGTATGTTAATATAATATAAAGATTAAACATAAGGAGGTAAAAATAATGGAAATTACTAAAGATATGCTAATAGGCGAGCTAATTCGAAACAAACCAGAAGCAGTAGAAACTCTAATGAGATTTGGAATGGGATGTATTGGATGTCCATCTAGTCAAATGGAAAGTTTGGAAGAAGCTGCAATGGTTCATGGTATAGATCTAGAACAACTATTGAAAGCTTTAAATGCATAATGTATAAGAAAAAAAGGATCTGTTTTACAATTTAAATCATAAAACAGATCCTTTTTTACCATTCTTTTTATTTGTCAAGTAATTGATCAATCTTATCTTTGTCAAATCCTACTATTTCCTCACCATCAATTAGTATTACAGGAACTCCCATATGTCCCATACTCATCAATTCTTTTCTTGCTTCTCTATCCGTTTGAATATTTTTTTCAATATAAGCTACTCCCTTTTCATCTAAATATTCCTTAGCAGATACACAGTATGGACATGTGTTACTTGAAAAAACTACTACATTAGCCATTTTACAATCCTCCTTATATGCTTCTTTATTATTTATATTATATATTATACCCTATAGGGGTATAATATGTCAAGTTTTTGAAATTTGTTTCTTATTTTAGAATACCCCCTATTAACTTAATTAATCAAAATAAGTTTATATGTTTTTATCTCCATTTGACAAAATAATAGTAAAGCACTATAATAAAAAGAATGATTTTAAAATTATATAATCAAATATACTTATATCTATAATATAAAAGGACTGGTAAAAATGTTAAAAAATTATATGGAAATTTTAGTTGATGAAGTTTATAGTGAAGTAAAGGATAAGTATGAAATATGTAAATATGAAGAATATATAGATGATATTAAGTCCATTGCATTAAATAATCTTCCTCCAGTTTATTTCTTGTCTAATGTTAGTGAAGGTGAAAAGAAAGCATTTTTGTTGGACAGGCAGAGAAAAATCACCGTTCTTGCTAAGATTACAGAAGCTGTAGAAATAGTGTCTAAAAAATGTAAACATGATAAAAAAACGAGGGAAAATATGTAGCCCTCATCTTTTTAATCATGCTGCACATGGTCTAGCCCTTGTTTAAATAATTGAAGAACATGATCATCATCTAAGGAATAAATTGCCATCTTGCCTTCCTTTCTAAACTTAACTAATCTTAAGTTCCTTAAAAGTCTTAAATGGTGAGATATAGCTGATTGGGTCATGTCCAACAAGTTTGCAATATCACATACACATAAAGGGGTTTTTGATAAAACATATATTATTCTAAGCCTTGTAGGATCTGCTAGAGCTTTAAAGGTTTGGGCTAATCTATTTATTGTCTCTTCTCCATATAGACTTTCTTTTATAGCTTTTAATGTAGCTTCATCAATAGCACTTACATCACAAATTTCTTTTGATTCATTATGGTTTTTCACTTTTGTTTATTGCAATATTCTATCGCAATATGCCTCCCTTCCTAAGTTTTATAGGATTAGTTCCCTGGTACCATTGGGTTTATAGGATGTATTCTTTTACCTGTCATAGGATCTATATATAAAACCCAGTATCCTGTGCCTTCATTGGATTCATACCAGGTGTTAAACCCTGTAATTCCTTTAAAAGGTTGTTCCCCTATAGTAAACTTCCCAGGCACTCCATAAATATAATATTTAATTTCTTTTCCATCTTTATACATACCAAATAGATAATGACCATATTTCCTAATTAAATTTAAACAAGTTGTAGCGTTGTCTAAAAAAGGATACTTATAATTGGTACTCATCAAATAGTTATAATAGGGTAAAAATCCTTTATAAGAATCCATACCCCCATCCTCTATTCGCCACCAGCTATAACCATGAAGATACATCCTTAAAGGCTGTACATTTGGAAAAAATCTCAATATACTTAATATATATTTGGTCATTTGATCTTTATGATTTAAACGCCTAGTATATTCTAAAGATTGGTAGCTTGGTACATTCTCGGTAGTCGTCTGATTTTCTACTGTTTCTTCTAGGCTTGATTCTTCATAAGTTCCTACTGCTGGTTTGGCCTTTTCTGGGTTTACTTCTTCTTCAGCTTCTATTATTGATTTACTTTCTTCTAAGCTTACTTCTTCTTCAATCTCTACCGTTTGTTTAGTTTCTTCGGTTTCCTTAATCTGTTCAAAGTTCATTGGCTCTGGAAAATCTATATATTCTTCCTCTAGAACAAATGATTCTTCAACCGATAACTTCTCTGTTGCCCCTTGGGTTATAGTTTCTTGGGCCTTAACTTCTATAGGAAATTTGTCGTCCTTTATTCCTTTAGCCTCTGCAGGAGGAAGAAGTTGTTGGTCCTCTTCTTCTGGAATAAGCTGCTTTATAAACCTATCTATGGTTTCATTGTCCTTTTCAATATAACCAGCTAATAATATATTTATACCTCTTCTTATAAGAATAGCATCTATTTCATCTATTGAAAAGCCCTTGTTTTCCAAATCTCTTAGGTTAAGATTAATGCTTGTTCTAGATTTTCCTCTCTCATCTGTAATAATTCTACCCAAATCTTGTTCTTTGACCTGACCATTTATATCCCTTAAAAAATATATCCTATAGTCTTTATCTTCTTCAGAGTTTTCAATATTCAAGTTGATAGTTCCCTTAACTCCCTTTACCTCAATTTTTCCGTAGCCTTTTGGGTTTATATTTTTAATATTTGTATAATTGTTTTGTAGAATAATGTATTTTCTAATGTATGTAAATTCCCCCGACATAAATAACCCCCCTTTTTAGTCTTTATATTAATATATGTCTAAGGGGGCTAATGTTTTACTAATCTTTATAAAATCTTTAATTTTTAAATTTTCTGCTCTCTCCTCTAAAGGAATATTGGACTTTTCCAAGACTTCCTTTATAAGTTCTTTTTCTAATCCTAATTCACTATAGGATAGGGAATTTAATATGGTCTTCCTTCTTTTCCCAAAGGCTGCTTTTACTACTTTAAAAAACAGTTCCCTATTTACCTCTAGCAATTCCTTTTTTAATCTTAATTCTATTACAGCTGAATCTACTTTAGGTTGAGGCATAAATACGGTTTTAGGCACTGTTATTAATATTTCTGGATGAGTATAAAAGTTTACAAATACGGAAAGAGACCCATATTGTTTGTTGCCAGGACATGCTACTATTCTATCAGCTACTTCTTTTTGTACCATTACTATAATGGATCTTATATTTAGATCCTCTTCTATAAGTTTAGCTATTATAGGGGTAGTTACATAATAAGGAAGGTTTGCTACTACCTTAATAGGTCCTCCTTCTAACTTTTCCACTATTAGTTTATGGATATCAGTTTTTAATATATCCCCTTGGATTATTTCTATATTGTCATAAGCCTTTAGGGTTTCATCTAATATAGGGAGTAAAGCCTTATCTAATTCTACGGCTACTACCTTTTTTGCATTTAAAGCCAATTCCTCTGTTAAAGTTCCTATTCCTGGACCTATTTCTAATACATAATCCTCCTTTGTAATATCTCCCATTTGTGAAATCTTTCTGACTATATTTCCATCTACAAGAAAGTTTTGTCCTAAACTCTTTGAAAATTTAAATCCATATTTATTAAGTATTTCCCTTACATATTTAGGGGAGTATAATCTTTTATCCATCATAACCTTCCATACCCTCCAATGCCTTTATGAATTCTTCTCTAGTTATACCAAAGTTATTTAGCCTGTTTAAAAATTGTTTTGAGTTTCCATAGCCTATTCCCAATATATTTCCTAGCTCTTCCCTCTTTTCCTTACTATTTAATCCACCGGTTAATCCTAAGTCTATTAAATCTTCTTTGGTAAACTCTTCCCTTTTTTCAATGATTATAGGCCTTGCTTTTTTAATAGCCTCTATTATATCCTCTTTACTAGCATTTTCTACCCCTACATCTCCCTTTTTAAAAGCCTTCCCTCGAGGTAAAAAGGCATGTTTACAATTTTTAATATTTCTACTTAGATCTTTTCTTATCTTTTCTCCCGCATAATCTGGATCCGTTAATATAATTATACCTCTCTTTTCAGCTACTGTCTTTAAGTTTTCTATAAAATCCTTTTTATAGCCAAAACCTCCTGTAGCTATAACCTCCGCTTCTAATGCATTTTTTACAGCTACTATATCATCTTTTCCCTCTACTACTATAATTTCCTTTATCAAAACCATCTCTCCTTACCAGACATAAGACAGGGGGACGGTACCTTGTCTTGTCTATCGGGTAGTGATGAAACTCGGACAAGTTACCCGTCCCCTTGTCCGAGTTTATTTTATTCTAAATAATCTTTTAGCATTTTCTGAAGTTTTTGTTGCCACTTCTTCAAAGGGTATTTCTCTTATTTCTGCTATGGTTCCAGCTACATATCTTACATATATAGGCTCATTCCTTTTCCCTCTATTAGGTTCTGGTGTTAAGTAAGGGGAATCGGTTTCGACTAATAGCCTATCTAAGGGAACTGCCTTGGCTACTTCCTTTGGCATTTTTGCATTTTTGAAGGTTACAGGGCCGCCTAAGGATATATAAAATCCTAGCCTTATATATTCTAAGGCCATCTCTACACTACCTGAATAACAGTGAAGAACTCCCTTTAAACTACCATCTTGTGCTTCTTTTAATATATCAAAGGTTTCCTGAGCTGCATCCCTTGAATGGATTATAGCGGGCAAATCCACTTCTTTGGCTAAATCAAGCTGTTCTTTAAATCTTTGTCTTTGAATATCCCTTGGAGAATTGTCATAATAATAATCTAATCCAATCTCCCCTATGGCCACCACCTTTTCTCTTCCTGTAAAAGATTTTAACACCTCTATAGTAGATTCATCCATCTCCTTAGCTGAGTGAGGATGAACTCCTACTGCAGCATAGATATTTTCATATTGTTCCGATAAGGAAACTGATTTTATGCTAGATAGTACATCTGATCCAGGATTTATAACTAAATCTATTCCATTCTCTTTTAAGGATTTGATCAATGTATCCCTATCCTTATCAAACCTTTCATCATCTAAATGAGCATGACTGTCTATTAACATATTTTCACCCCTCTAATCATAGATAAAGGGGCAGTATGGAAATCTGCCCCTACCTTTCTAGGATATTGTAGCTCCTGAATCTATATCTTCCAATGTGGATACAAGGGTAATCTTTCCATCCTTTTCTGCTGCAAGAATCATACCTTTGGATTCTTCTCCCCTTAGTTTAATTGGTTTTAAATTAGCAACTATTACTACCTTTTTTCCAACTAAATCCTCTGGAGAATAGTATTCTTTTATTCCAGATACTACTTGCCTTATTTCCTCCCCTACCTTTAATTTTAATATTAAAAGTTTATCTGCCTTTGGATGGTCTTTAGCTTCTATAATCTCGGCTACTTTGAATTCGATTTTTGCAAAGTCATCTATGGTTATGAATTCTTCTTTAATCTCTTCAGGCTCTGCCTTTTCTTCTTTCATAGCTTTTCTATTTATCCTCTCTTCTATTAATTTTTCATTTGCCTTATTGTGCCTTATAAGTTCCTTTTCTATGTCTAATCTTGGAAATAGTACTTCCCCCTTTTCCACTTTAGTTCCTACTTCTATTTTACCCCATTCTTTTGAATCTGCCCAATTGATATTAGCCTCTAGTCCTATTTGCTTCAATATTTCCTTAGATGTTGCCTCCATAAATGGATTTATCAGTATTGCTATAATTCTGATGCTTTCCGTTAGATTATATAATACTGTGTTAAGTCTTTCCTTATCCTCCTTAGCTAGTATCCAAGGAGTAGTTTCATCTATATATTTATTAGTTCTCCTAATTATTTTCCATATTTCCTCTAAGGCTTGACTATAGTTTAGTTTATCCATGTTTTCCTCTACTTTAGCCTTTGCATTTACGGCAACTTCTATTAAAGATTTATCTATTTCTTCCTCTTTCACTGGTGCTTGAAGGATTCCCTCATTATATTTTTCCACCATTGTAACGGTTCTACTTACTAAATTCCCTAAATCATTAGCTAAGTCTGAATTTAATCTTTGGAAAAACTTTTCTCTTGAGAAGGAGCCGTCTTGACCAAAGGAAAATTCTCGTAATAGGAAATATTTAAAGGCGTCTATTCCATATAATTCAATTAAAGGCTCTGGATATATGACATTACCTTTGGATTTTGACATTTTATCGTCCTCAAATAGTATCCATCCATGACCGAATACTTTAGTTGGAAGCTCTATATCCAATGCCATCAATACTGCAGGCCAGATAATGGTATGGAATCTAACTATTTCTTTTCCTACTAAATGGACATCAGCAGGCCAGTATTTTTTGAATTTCTCATCATTTTCTGTACCATATCCAAGGGCAGTAATATAGCAAAGTAGGGCGTCTATCCATACATATACTACATGCTTTGGATCAAAGGGTACTTTTATTCCCCAATTAAAACTAGTTCTAGATACACAAAGGTCTTCTAATCCTTCTTTTAAGAAATTATTTATCATCTCATTTTTTCTAGATTCTGGTTGTAAAAATTCTGGATTTTCCTTGTAAAGCTCTATTATTCTATCCCTATACTTAGACAATTTGAAAAAATAAGCTTCTTCTTTTGTTAAATGGACTTCTCTACCACAGTCAGGGCATTTTCCATCTACTAATTGACTTTCTGCCCAGAAGGATTCGCAGGGAGTACAGTATAATCCTTCATAATTAGATTTATAAATATCTCCTTGTTTGTATAACTTTTCAAATACCTTTTGTACTCCTTTTTCATGGTGTTCATCTGTGGTTCTAATGAATTCGTCATAATCTATTTCCAACATTCTCCAAAGTTTCTTTATATCTTTTACTATTCCGTCTACATATTCTTTTGGTTCCATGTGGTTTTCTTGAGCCTTTTCTTGGATCTTTTGTCCGTGTTCATCGGAGCCAGTTACTAGGTAAGCATCGTAGCCCTGAGCTTTTTTGAATTTTTTCAATGTATCTGCTGCTACTGTTGTATAAGTATGACCTATATGTAGATTATCACTTGGATAATATATAGGTGTTGTTATATAAAACTTTTTCATTTTTTATACCTCCTGTTTTATTGTATAATTTAGGACCTGTTTTCTCCTTTAAAATAAAAGCCTTCATCTCTATATAGAGACGAAGGCATAGTTTTCGTGTTACCACCCTAATTCATTTAAACTTTGCAGTTTAAACCTCTGTAGGTTACATATATAACCTGGCATATGATAACGGATGCTGCCGTTATAACTTACTTGTTTCAGCTATACGATTTAGGGGCCATGTTCAGATTAATCTTAAACACCGGTTCTCACCAACTCCAGCTCTCTTAAGTTTGGATTAAACTTACTCTTCCCTTCATTATCTTTATTTTATAGTGGATTATTTACTTAAATAATATACAGGAAATATTTAGCTTTGTCAAGATGAAACTTTTTTAGTGACCACAATCTAGCCTATACATATACTAATATTAGCTAAAACAATTAAAGGAGTTGATTTGTAATGTATTCAACAGATTATAACTATAATAGACCTGCTGTTCCCCCATTATATCCTATGGACCCATGTAGACCAATGCCTATGCCTTATGAACCTGCACCTATGCCTGAACCTATGTATCCACATATGCCAATGTGTCCCATGATGGATCCTAGATTTAGAGAATGTGTTCAAGTATGTATGATGCAATGTGGAACCTATCCTACCCCTATGGAATACCCAATGAATGTAGGGTATCCTACGGATATGAATGAATTAAATCCATACTATACAGAAAATATCGACTAGCAAAATGCCCTTAATTTTAAGGGCATTTCCTAATTATTACAAAAACTTAATATCTTTTCAAGAAATATAATTCCTATTTTGTAAAAATAAAATGTGAATTTTTGGGATATTGATTCTCACTAGATTTCACTACTATTTTTTACTTTTCTGAATATATTGAAAAATATGGGAAATGCTAATTTTTGTCCCCTGTTTATCCTATTTTTTTACAATTATATGGAAATTTATGTTATATAATTTGACAGAAAAATACTTTTTGCATAGAATACTAAGCAGTTAAAAATATAGGAGGGAAAACTATGGAAGAATTTTCAGTCAAAAAGGCTAACCACTTTAAAATCTTGACTGTCCTCACTATAGCAGCAAGTTTATCTTTAGGAGCATATATATACACCGCTAAGGAAGTTTCTATATCTGTTGATGATGATACAAGAGAGGTAATTTCCTATGATAATACTGTGGAAGAACTTCTTAAGGCAGAAGGTATTACACTTAATAAAGGCACATATATAAATGTTCCTTTAGACATCAAATTAGAAGACAATATGAATATAATTATAAAAACACCTAAACCCTATACATTAACTATAGGTGATGTGCAGGATGAAGTAGTATCGGTTCATGTTAAAGTTAAGGATATACTAAAAGATATGAATATAGAATTAGGTGAAAAAGATTATACTTATCCTGAACTTAATGATAATGTAGTTACTGGAGGGGAAATTAAAATCTTTAAGGTCAAGGAAGTAGTGGAGGAAACCCAGGAAGTCATTCCCCATGAAAATATTGTTAATAACTCAAACAAACTGGACATTGGCGTTGTTAAGGTTGTTCAGGAAGGTAAAAATGGCCTAAAGAATATAAAGGTAAAAAAGGTGTTTGAAAATGATAAACTTGTATCAGAAAATGTTATAGAAGAAAAAACTATTGAAAAACCTGTTCCTAAAATAGTAGAAAAGGGAACAAGAAATAGATTGGCATCTTCTAGAGGAAATACAAGATATAAAAAGGCTATTACCATGACAGCTACTGCCTATGATCTATCTTACGAAAGCTGTGGGAAAAAACCTGGAGATAAGCACTATGGTCTTACAGCTTCTGGTACTAAAGCAAGAGTAGGAGCTGTTGCTGTTGATCCAAGGGTAATACCTTTAGGTACTAAATTGTATGTGGAAAGCCTTGATGGCACCAAAGATTATGGCTTCTGTATAGCAGAAGATACTGGTGGAGCTATTAAGAATAACAAAATAGATTTATTCTTCAATACTGCTAAGGAAGTTAGAAACTTTGGTAGAAGAAAAGTAAAAGTTTATATATTAGAATAATAGGACTAAGAGAAGTAGTTTATGATAATGCTAAATTGGGTGGACTGAGAGTAGTCCACCCTTATTTGTTTAGTTAGTAATATAAACTACATATGAAGATAGTTATAAATATGGATATTATATAGGATAGTAAGGCTGCCTTTAACGTATGTCTATGCTTCTCTATACCAATAGAGCCAAAATATAAGGCTATTGTGTAAAATATGGTTTCCGATGAGCCCATCATTACAGAAGCCAATACTCCAGGGAAAGAATCAGGACCATAGTGACTTATAGTATCTTTTACTACTCCTAATGCTCCACTTCCAGATATAGGTCTAATCAATATTAAGGGTAATATCTCCTTAGGTATGCCTAATAGCTCCGTAAAAGGGCTTAATAGGTCTGTAAGCATGTCTAGGGCGCTAGAGCCTCTAAGTATGCCTATGGCGATGAATATGGCTATTAAATAGGGCATTATTCTTATAGCAGTTTTAAAACCTTCCTTTGCTCCTTCTATGAAAGCATTGTATATATCTACACCCTTTACATATCCATGGGTAAGTATTATTAAAACCATAAAAGGAACTATACCTATGGAGATCCATTCTAACATTTGTCTCCCTCCTCAAATATTTTTCCTATTATTATAGCTATGATGGTAGATAAGCTAGTAGCTAATAGGGTCATACCTATTATTTCGGTAGGATTTTGCGAACCATAATCATATCGAAGCTTCACCACAGTTAAAGGCACCAATTGTAAGGAGGACATATTTATTATTAAAAACATAGCCATAGCATTAGTGGCCCTTCTTTTATTTATGTTTAAGCTATCTAATTCCTTCATAGCTTTCAGTCCAAAGGCAGTAGCACCATTACCTACCCCAAACATATTGGCTATGAAATTCATAAGTATCCACCTTTCTGCTGGATGGTCTTTAGGGATATCAGGAAATAAAATTCTAATTATAGATCTAAATGCCTTAGAAATGCTTTTTATAAGACCAGACTTTTCTGCAATATTCATAATCCCTATCCAAAAGGACATAATTCCAATAAGACCTATAGCAAAGGTAACCCCTTCTCCTGCCTCCTTTATAATAATATTATTTATCTCAGCCAGATTCCCAGTAAAAGCCCCATATATAATTCCAACAAATATCATTAAAAACCATATAGTATTAATCATAAAAAAACCCCTTTCATATGAAATATATGAAAGGGGTGTAGATAATATTTGCTTTAATTTTTGGCGTGGGAATTATCAGAATATTGAATAACTTTCCAAAATGGTGCCTGGCACCATTTTGGAAAGTTATTGTTTGTATACATTGAAGAATGGGGTTTTTTCTTTTTTTAAAATGCCTTTTTCCACTAAGGTGTCTAGCTTTCCTTCAAATAGATTTAAAGGATAGGTAAGGCCTGTTTCTGATTCTATTTCTTTGATTACATTTATAAAATCATCTCCGTTTATGGGTAATTTGTCTTTTATGATACTTAGAAACTTTTCATCATCTTCTTCAGTCTTATTTTTTAGCTCGTCAAAGGGGTTTTCTGTATGGGGACTGGTGGTGTCTGCTGCTCTAATTCTCGCAAATATAGTTCTCCCTAGGGAAGCCTCTGAGACAAAAACATCCCCTGTTCTTAAATAGGGAAGCCTTCTTGCTTCTTCTTCTGTAATATCCGTTTCTTCTTTTATAGTTTGTATGTCTGAAGCTCTTACGGTTCTAAATATAAACTTGGTGTTCAACTGGGCTGTTATAGTTTCATCTAGTAAAGTTGGCCTTTGAGTGGCTAATATTAAAAATGCTCCATATTTTCTACCTTCTTGAGATATTTCCTTTAATATGGATTTTGAAGGGGAGTCATAGCCTTTTGGTGCAAAATTATGAGCTTCATCAGTTACAATTATAAATGGTGGAAAATAATCAGCAGTTGTCTTTTTATATAGGGCATCTTTGTAGTCCCTTCTCTTATGGTATAAATTGTTTAAAAGGTAAGTACTAAATACTTGAAGGATTCTGGTGCTTCCTTGAATTACTATAAGTTTTCCCATATGTAATCCTTCTTCTATTGGTTTTATATCTTTGCTAAATATTCCTTCATTGTTTAGTCTATTGAGTCTCCATATTATTCCTCTTACAGAACTATAAGGGCAGGTTTTATCATAGCTTAAATATAGTTCCTTCCTTTTTTGCCACCCTTCCCTTTCTAGATTGGAAGCAGCTTCTGTTATTCTAGCATTTATCCTATCCATAGTCCCTTCTTCTTGAGCTTCTGCTAACATTTTAAGCCTATTGTAGAAGCTGTTATAGGAATCATTCCTTTTAAATAATATATCCACTACATTACTCATAGCATCTGTCAATGTACTGGCTGCATCTAATAGATTTTTTATATCTTGAGGGGACAAATCCTCAAAACGTACTCCTACATGGAATCCTACCTGTAAGCATTTAAACTTTTCATTGTAAATATTTATTTCCCCCTTAGGCATGTATTCCCCTATTTCGCTAAAGTCCATTTCAAAATGAGGGTCTAATACAATGGTAGGAATATTTAAATCCATTAATTCCTCTAAAATTACCCTAAGCCCAAAGGATTTACCAGAACCAGAGCCTCCAAATACCCCAATATGTGGATATTGGTGCATAGACCTTATATTGTATATATAGGGAATATCCTTTTGCCCTATTAACTTTCCTTCTTCAAAGGTATATAGTAGATTTTGATATTCTTCATCCATGTCATCTATCATTTGATCTGTATTTTTTATAATTCCTAAAACTAAACCTTCATCTGTGGAAGATTGTATCATTAAGTCTTTCACTTCATCAAATATAGGTACCCTTACACTAGAACCTGTCTCTACTGGATATAAAGCTTCGTTTAAAAGTCTTATCTTCCCTATGTATATGGTATCCTCCTCTATATTGTATCCTATGGCCTTTAAGGACTCTATAACCGAACTATCCGCTAATTCCCCATGGAGGCTTAAGGGCATATATTTATTATAGGTCTGAGCCTCTACTACTTCTCCCATTAAATCTCCTTGATAGGGATCCGTAATGATTAAAAATTCATTTATCCTAAAATTCCTATCTTTAGAGCCTACATATACTTCCTGCTGGGTAGTAATTCCAACAACTTTCAATTTCATCCCTCCTAAAGCGTTCTTTTGTCCCTTTCTGATATAAAAAACATCTCCAGTATCTCCCGGTTTAAATAGGATTCTAGAAGTCCTCTTATCATCTGATCTGGAATCTTTACTTCACTATCCACTATATCTATCCATAAGGGAACTCCTCTGCCATCTTCTGGGGTTAAACTAAGTACTAGTCTTGCCATTTCTTCTAGATGACTTTTTTGACTGTCCAATATATCCATACCTATTACAGTAGGAGCTTGTGAACTTCTCATGAATAAGGATGAAAAACCCTCCTTAGTTTTTCTTGTAGCTTTTTCATGGATAGAAATTATTTCACCATATTCTAAAAGTCCATATAATAGTTCTCTGTCATAGAAACATTCCTTTATTCCTAGAGATTTATCTTTCCTCAGTAAATCTCCTATAATGGAGGTTTTAATGTCTTTTATTACCCCTATAAGGATTATATCTTTATCTTCACATTCACCTCTTAATTCCAGCCATCTATCAAAACACTCTATATCATATCGAATTAAGGAACCATCCATTATTACTGCATAGGGTTTAAGTTTACGTATTCCCTCTAAGGCTGCTTCTACCTCTATAGTAGATAGCTTTCTTTTCCTTATGGATTCTTCTCCCTCTATTCCATCTTCTAATGGAGAGTCCTCCCTTTCAGTATAAAGAGGGGTATAAAAATCCGCCTTATATATGGGTTTGTCCTTATGGATAGTAGATTTAGCCAAACCTTGGTATATTTCCACAAAGTGAGGATATGCTCCTCCCATCCGATTATTGGAGCCATCTACTCCCAATATACCACCTTTTTGTGCAAGGTAGGATAGTTCTCCTTTGGTTAACTTTCCCAGTTTCATTATAGGACCTACATTTTCTTCAATAAACTTTCTAAAAAATGACCTGTCTAGAGATAATACATCTTTATATTTACTTAATAAAACCTTGTTTAAATAGTTAACCTTATCCTTTAAGCCTTCATTAATATTGATCATCTTTTTCACCTCATTTGACAGCTCTATTATACCAGAACAAAGATTTCTATTGAAGCAGCAAAACTACTTCCTATAAAATCTGCATAGATTTAAGAATTTGCCGAAAATTCGGAACTTGTCTGTTTTTAACATTTAGGGTTGACTTATTTTGGTATTTATGGTATTCTTTAATTTGTAGAAAAAAGTCGATTTCTAGGACGATGGATGGGAGGGAATAAGGATGAAATCAACTGGAATTGTGAGAAAAGTAGATG
>JAAZMG010000005.1 GCA_012798935.1 Tissierellia bacterium
ATTTTATGAATAAAAAATATGCACAGGTTATAATCGACAATAGAGCATCTAGTACCGATAAGCCATATACCTATAATATCAAACCAGATATGGTTGATATTATAGAGGAAGGTATGAGGGTTCTTGTCCCTTTTGGTAGGGGGAATAGAGTAATTAAGGGGATTGTTATTAAAATAGAAAATCATTATGAGAAGGATTATAAGTTGAAGAGTATAATAGATGTAATTGATGATAAACCTCTTATATCAAAAGATATGATAGAATTAAGCTTATGGATGAGTAAACATTATTTATCCCCTTATTTAGAGGCATTTCAAACAGTGCTACCTCCTGGGAATTTCAAAGAGGTTAAAACCTATGTTTTCTTAAAGGAAAATAATTATCTTATATTTAAAGAAAATTTAAGCTCATTGGAAAAGGATATTCTCAATCTATTAATAAATAAAGAAAGCAAAATAGAATTAGAAAATATAAAGGATATATTTAAAAATAAGAGTATCAATAAAGCTATTAATAGCTTAAATACAAAAGGATTAATTGATACTGCCTTGGAAGTAGAAACCTCTGTAGAAAAAAAGTATGAAAGATACATATCCTTAGTAGATAAATCAACTTCCTATAGCGATATGGTGGATATAATCGGAAGTAGAAGTTATAAGCAATTAGAAATAGGAAAGTTTTTATTATCAATAGATGAGATTTCTTTGAAGGAATTAATGGAAAAAACCAATAGCTCTTTATCTACTATTAGAGCATTGGAAGATAAAAATATAATTAATTTTTTTGAAAAAGAAGTCTATAGGACTCCTATAAAAAATGATATAAAACCATATAAAAAGCATGTACTATCAGCTGATCAAAAATATTGTGTAGATACTATATTAAAAAGTATTAAAAATAAGGATAAAAATAATAAATTTTTAATCCATGGGGTAACAGGTAGTGGTAAAACGGAGATATATCTTCAATTGGTTGAGGAAATGATTATAATGGGTAAAGAGACTATAGTTCTTGTACCGGAAATATCTTTAACTCCTCAAACTATTGATAGATTTGTAGGAAGATTTGGAGATAATGTGGCGGTGCTTCATAGTAAGTTATCCTATGGTGAAAGATTTGATCAATGGAGAAAGATAAAAGAAGGGAAAGTAAAGATAGCTGTGGGAGCTCGTTCTGCTGTATTTGCTCCTTTTAATAATTTAGGTCTTATCATTATTGATGAAGAACATGAAACAACTTATAAATCTAGCATGAATCCTAAATATAATACTATTGAGGTGGCAGAAAAAAGATGTGAACAAGTAGGTGGATATTTAATTAAAGGCTCTGCTACCCCATCTATTGAGAGTTATTATAAAAGCAAAAATGGAGAAGTAAGGCTATTAAAATTAGATAAAAGAATTAATAATAAAAAATTACCTAAGGTAAAAATTGTAGATATGAGGGAAGAGCTAAATCTAGGCAACAAATCTATATTTAGTAAGAATTTATATGAATCTATAAAGGATAATCTTAAATGTGGAAAGCAAACCATACTGTTTTTAAATAGAAGAGGTTATTCAACCTTTGTTTCTTGCAGACAATGTGGATATGTAGTAAAATGTAATGAATGTGATATATCCA
>JAAZMG010000066.1 GCA_012798935.1 Tissierellia bacterium
TTAACCTTAGAAGGATTTAAAAGAGTAGAAGTAGAGAAAGATAGCTTTGGAGAATTTTTAAGAAATCAAAAGTTAAAGCCCTATGGGGAAAAAGTGTTATACTATGATGGTAGGGAAAAATCATCAAAGGGAGTATATGATAGCGTAATAGATGTTGACATTGGGGATAGGGACCTTCATCAATGTGCCGATGCTATTATGCTTTTACGTGGAGAATATTTATATTCAATTGGAAATTATGAGAAGATAAAATTTAATTTTGTATCTGGTTTTATGGCTGAATATAAGAAGTGGATGGCAGGCTATAGAATTAAAGTTGAAGGAAATAATGTGAGCTATTATAAGGCTATTCAGCCGTCAAATACCTACGAAGATTTTAGAAAATTTATGTATATGGTATTTGCCTATTCCGGGACTTTGTCTTTGGAAGGGGAAATGGAAAATATAGATATAGAAGATATGGAAATAGGAGATGTGTTTATAATCGGTGGAAGCCCTGGTCATGCTGTTATTATTGTTGATATGGCAATGAATGATTTCGGTGAAAAGATTTTTCTCCTTGCCCAATCCTATATGCCAGCTCAGCAAACTCAAATACTCACAAACCCTATGGATAATAACATAAGCCCTTGGTATTCTTTAAAAAGCAAGGAAAAATTAATTACTCCAGAATGGAGTTTTGAGTTAGATCAATTAAGAAGATTTAAAGATTAAAATATGGATGGCATAAGGGTTTAATTTGTATTTGGAGGATTGCTAATTTTATTGGCTAATATAATTTCATTAGTTGGATTTATATTGTTAGCAGTGTTCTCTAGCATATTAATTGTAAGAAATATAAAATTAAAAGATAAATAAAGAAATTTCAAAGATATTTAGGGTGTATATAAGTAGGAAAATACGTCGTAAACGGTTGTCATTTGTACTATGTATATATGATGACTAATTGGAATAACAAGGTTTTATATACAGGGGTTACTAATAACTTAGAGCGTAGAGTATATGAACATAAAAATAAATTAATAAAAGGTTTTACAGCAAAATATAACATAAATAAATTAGTATACTTTGAATATACTTCAGATGTAAATTCAGCTATAGCTAGAGAAAAACAAATTAAAGGGTGGACTAGACAAAAGAAAAATGAATTAATACAAAGTATAAATCCTGAATGGAAAGATTTATCTAAGAAGTTCTAGAGACAAGATTCTTCACTGCGTTCAGAATGACAATGTCACATCATTTATAATGTAAGTAAGACAATCTCTTATATTCATGGACCCTTCTAGCAAACAAGTAAATGTTTCACGTGAAACATTTACTTGTTTTTTGAAAACAATTTCTTTTTTTTCTTCAATCTGATATTATATACTAAAGTATATCTTTATAGGGGTGTAAAAAATGGCACGCATAGTTACCATATTTAATCAAAAAGGTGGGGTGGGAAAGACCACAACTGTGATAAATTTAGCTGCAGCCCTAGGGAAACTTAATAAAAAAGTGCTGGTTATAGATGTGGATCCTCAGGGCAATGCAACTAGTGGGTTAGGCATAGATAAGAAAAGCTTAGAGTTATCTATTTATGATGGATTTATTAATGGTATAAATCTAGAGCAGATCTTGCAAAAAACTTCAGCAGAAAATGTTGATATCATCCCTTCAAATGTAGATTTAGCAGGAGCAGAGATAGAATTAATAGGGATGAATGATAGAGAGTTGGTTTTGGAAAAGGCCATAAGGGATATAGAAGATAATTATGATTTTATTTTTATTGATTGTCCCCCATCTTTAGGATTGTTAAGTATTAATGGATTGTCTGCATCCCATAGTGTATTGATACCAATACAATGCGAATATTATGCCTTAGAAGGTGTTAGTCAATTGGTAGACACAATAATGCTTGTTAAAAAGAGTTTAAATCCAGGATTGGAAATAGAGGGTGTGGTATTAAGCATGTTTGATGGTAGGACAAACCTATCAATCCAAGTGGTAGATGAGGTAAAAAAATATTTCAAAGGGAAAGTTTATACTTCTATTATACCTCGGAACGTAAGATTGGCTGAAGCTCCTAGTTATGGATTATCTGTTATTGATTATGATCCTAAATCTAAAGGAGCAGAAGCTTATAGTGAGTTATCGGAGGAGTTTTTATATTTACAAGAGGAGGAATATTAGATGGTTTCAAAAAAAAGGGGCCTTGGAAAAGGATTATCTGCGCTAATACCAGATGAACCACTTGCTGATTTATTTAACGAAGAGGCAAATAAGGATTCTATATTAGATATAGAAATATCTTTAATAAAACCTAATGAGAGCCAACCGAGGCAGGAATTTGGGAAAGATTCTCTAGATGACCTAAAAGATTCTATAGAACAATATGGGATTATACAGCCAATAGTAGTTAGGAAAAAGGATGATAAGTATGAAATAATAGCAGGGGAGAGAAGGTGGAGAGCGGCTAAAGCAGCTAGCTTAAAAGAGGTACCTTGCATTATAAAAGAAGTAGATGATAAACAAGCTATAAAATTAGCGCTAATTGAGAATATCCAAAGACAAAATTTAAATCCAATTGAAGAAGCTTATGCTTTTAGGGGACTAATGAAAGATTATAATTTAACCCAGGAAGAAGTGGCGGAAGCAGTAGGCAAAAGTAGATCCTATATTGCAAATACAGTTAGGTTATTAAACTTAGATAAGGAAATTATAGATTATATGGCTAAAGGTAAAATAACCAGAGGTCATGGTAGAGCTTTGCTTGGTATAACTAGCACGGAAGAACGGATAAAGGCTGCAAAATCTATAGTTAACAACAAAACAAATGTGCGTGAAACTGAAAAGATGGTAAAGAAACAGAACAAGATAAAAGACAAAAATAGAGAGACTAAAAAAGATCCTTTTATAAAAGAAATTGAGGAAAATTTAATGAGCTCATTAGGTACTAAAGTTAAATTAATAACTAAGAAAAATGGTGGAAAGATTGAAATTGAATTCTATGGTCATGAAGATTTAGAGAGGATTATAGAAATAATAACAACGTGAACTTAAATGTTTCACGTGAAACATTTGGATATGGGAATTGGTTTTCGATCAGTATTATCATGGCTAATATTTAAATCCATCAGCTTCATTAGTGTTTGTGTGACGATTATTCATACTGTAGTATTTGTACCGAGCTATCTACTACCGAGTAGGTAGAACTGATATAGTGAATATATTATAAGTAGTGGACAAACTATGTTACATAAGTAGAATAGTGCGACGTAGATGTTGCAAATTGTGGAGCATAGCGACACGTCATTCATATTATGTGCTTTTACAGCTAGAATTAAGTGTATTAATTAGGCTAGAAAAAATCGGGCGATCAAATATCGCCCGATTTTTGTTATATCATCTATAGTATACACTATCATGAGGACAAGCAAAACTATATTAGTTTTAAAAAAGCTAAAATGATCAGTATTATGCCTGCTAACCAAGATAGGTTAATTTTTGACTTTTCAGCAAGGTTTTTGCCTATGAACAAACCACTCCATATAGCAATAATATCGAAAAATAAGGACAATAATATAACATGAATATAATTAATGTTTCCTAGGCTAGAACCAAATCCTATTGCTAGTGAATCTAAGGATAAAGCTGAAGCTAAATATAAAGCTTCCTTGGAACTAAGCTTTTTTGAATTATCTAAATCTGCCTTGATTTCATCAATATATATTTCCACGACAAACCATATATTAAATAATTTAAATTTAACTTTCTTATCCAAATCTAATTTTTTTTGCAAATATGATTTAACAATACTTTCAAACAAATAATAAACACCTAATAAGATTAAAATTGTAAAACTTATTATAGTAGCTATATTTTGTGGGAAAATTTTTTTAACTAAAGTACCAAAAAAAATGGAAAGGGTAAGGAAAGCTGCACAAACCAGATTAATTATTATTATAGAAGTAAAAGGCATTTTAATCTTATTTGCTCCATAAGCTAGACTAGCCACAAAGGCATCTAGGGATAAGGCCAATACTAATAACGTTTCTTCCACATTAAGCACTCCTTTTGCCATATAATTATTACATTTTATTCTTTTGTCTATCATTTGTTACTAATAAAGGTTATTAGGAAGTTTTATGAGTAGACAATAAAAGTAATATCAGGATATTCCCTTATATATAAATATAATAGAGAAATAAAAATTAAATAAACCTTAGGGGGATAATATGGGTATTGGATTGATTATAATAATATTTATTATTGGTATAATAATGATTGTAAAAGGTGGGGATCTATTTGTAGATGCGGCCATATGGATGGCGAAAAGAACAGGAGTTTCATCTGGAATAATAGGCGCAACCATTGTTAGTATAGCTACTACTTTACCAGAGTTCTTTGTCTCAACAGTAGCTAGTAATGAAGGATTTTCTGAAATGGCTGTTGGAAATGCCCTTGGCTCCTATATATGTAATATTGCTTTTATTATAGGGATTTGTTCTTTAATTAAGCCAATAAAAATTAAAAACAATTTTTTTATTATTAAAGGCACAATGATGATTAGTTACTTAGGTATTTTTTTTATTCTATCTAAAAATGGAATGATTACTTATAATGAAGGATACTTATTGATTTCTTTAATAATATTATTTATAACAATAAATATACTTGAGCATAAGAAAGAAAATATGGGAAAAGTAAGTTTTAAAAAAGATTTTATCAAAAAAAGAGATATATTTATCAATGGGATTAAATTTGCTATAGGAGGTTTTCTAATTGTTTATGGTGCTCATCTATTAGTGGATGGTGGGGTGAGGATTGCAAATATTTTAAGAATTCCAAAGCAGGTAGTTAGCCTTACCTTACTTGCAATTGGGACTTCGATACCTGAATTTGTAACTGCATTAACAGCTACTATTAAGGGAGAGCAGAATATTTCTATAGGTAATATTTTAGGTGCAAATATATTAAATATTTCTGTAATAATGGGAGCTTCAGCATTGATTAGCGAACAAGGCTTGATAATTTCAAAACAAACATTATTTCTAGACTTACCAATGGCTATACTTGTTTCTTTAATTTTTTTAACAACAGGAATATATAAAGAAAAAATAAGTCGACTTACTGGAGGTTTATTATTAGCTTTATATATAATTTATCTAATTATTTTATTCTAATTTATATTTTAACGATTAAGTTTTACTGCTTGAAATGGAGTTTAATACGCAAAGTGAAATGTTTAACATAAAAAATATAAAAAAAGAGATATAAGCATGTCTAATAGTGTAGATATCTAATATAAAATTAAAAAATAGAAAGAAAATTAAAAGAATTTGCACAAAAAGCTTTCATATTCCTGGAAAGTATGTTATATTATAAACATATCACCTTAGTTATAACAGGGATTGTAAAGCTAAAAAACAAAGGAGAGGTGAAATCATGGGTTTTATGAAAATAGTAGATTTTTTTAAATGATCTTTTATGGGGCAAGCTTTTGATTTTTCTTCTATTAGGAACAGGTATTTATTATTCAATTAGGTTAAGATTCCCACAATTTCGTCAAATTAAAAGAGTTAACAAGCAAGTATTTGGCGATAACATTTTTAAAAGAGGGGCAAAGGCTGACAAGGACGGTATGTCATCCTTCCAAGCTTTAGCAACAGCTATAGCTGCCCAAGTAGGAACTGGAAACCTAGCAGGGGTAGCAACAGCTATAGCATCTGGGGGACCAGGAGCTGTTTTCTGGATGTGGATGAGTGCTTTATTTGGTATGGGCACAATATTTGCAGAGGCAGTCTTGGCACAGGTCTATACTGAGAGAATTGATGGAGAAGTAGTAGGGGGACCAGCATATTATTTAAGAAAAGGAACTAATAGTAAATTCTTGGCAGGTTTCTTTGCTATATCCATCATCATAGCTTTAGGATTTGTTGGAAACATGGTTCAATCTAATTCAATAGCAGTAGCTTTAGACTCAGCTTTTAATATACCTCCATTGGTAGGTGGAATAATAGCGGCAGTTATTGCAGCTTTAATATTTATTGGAGGACTTACCAGAATCGCATCTTTCACAGAACTAGTAGTACCTTTTATGGCAATTTTATATATTGTAGGTAGTCTTATCATAATGGTTTTAAACTATACAGAAATTATTCCAGCTTTTAAACTTATATTTACATCTGCCTTTTCAGCTAAAGCTGTAGCTGGTGGAGCTGCAGGTGTTGCTGTAAAAGAGGCAGTAAGATATGGTATTTCAAGAGGGTTGTTCTCTAATGAAGCAGGTATGGGTTCTACACCTCATGCTCATGCAGTAGCAAAAGTAGATCACCCAGCAGAACAAGGTTTAGTAGCTATATTTGGTGTTATATTTGATACATTAATAATATGTACTATAACAGCTTTAATAAATATTATTATGGGAGGACATACATCAGGACTAACTGGCATTGAGATGACCCAATCATCATTTGCTGCAGGTCTTGGTAATTTTGGAACTATATTTATAGCAATTAGTTTATTCTTCTTTGCATTTTCAACTATAATTGCATGGTATTATTTTGGTGAAGCTAATATTAAATATTTATTTGGTACTAAAGGACTTACACCCTATAGGATTTTAGTAATAATATTTATTGTGCTTGGTTCAGCTCTTACCGTTGAAGCAGTATGGGACCTTGCAGATTTATTTAATGGGTTGATGGTATTACCTAATATTGTTGGTTTATTGATATTGTCACCACAGGTAATTAAAATATTAAATGATTATGAGAATAACTTTTTAAAAAATGAAAAAATAAAATAGTCGTTTGATTATAATATTTATCTATAATATAATTAATTGAAATAGGGTTAGCTTTATTAGAAACTATTAGCATGACAATCCCTATTAATAATTAAATGGTGGTGGTTTAATGTTAATGGATGGTAGTATAAAGAATTATGTTGATCAAGTTGCATCTGGAGCGCCTACTCCAGGGGGAGGAAGTGTTGCAGCTTTAGCTGGCAGTTTAGGTTCTGCATTAACATCAATGGTAGGTAATTTAACAATCGGTAAGAAAGCATATAAAGAATTAGACGATGAAATAAAAAAAGAAATGGAAGAAAATTTTAATGAATTACAAAAGAGTATAGAAAGGCTAAACCACATTGTTGATGAAGATACAAAAGCTTTTTCTGGAGTTATGGAAGCATTTAAATTACCTAAAGAAACAGATGAAGAGAAAGCTAAAAGAACTGCAGCAATTCAAGAGGGATATAAGTTAGCATTAGAAGTTCCACTAAGATGTGCTGAAGAATGTTTCAGAGTATTAGAATTGCAAGAAATATTTGCAGAATATGGAAATGTAAATGCTATTACTGATGTAGGGGTAGGAGCTCTCTTGGCAGCTACCGGACTAGAAGGTGCACTATTCAATGTGACAATAAATTTACTTAGTATAAAGGATACTGAATATAGAAATAAAATGGAAGAAAAAGTAGACCAGTTATTAAAGGATGGAACTCGATTAAAAGAGGATTTATTAAAAACTGTATATGGAAGATTAGGATAAAAAAAGCTCACTTTTGTGAGCTTTTTTTATCTTCTGTTTTTCGACTATAAATAGTATGATATAATTAGGATATAAAATGACGGAGGTGTGGTAAATGATATATTTTGACAATGCAGCAACTTCTTTTCCCAAACCAGATATAGTTTATCAATCTATTATGAAAGCTATGAAAGAGTATGGAGCTAATCCAGGAAGATCTGGTCATAAATTAGCATTGAGGCTGGGAAGAGAAATATTTGAAACTAGAGAGGTAATAGCAAAACTATTTAACATTAAAAATCCTATGAATGTTATATTTACCTTTAACTGTACAGAAAGTTTAAACTTAGGAATAAAAGGTATATTAAATAGAGGAGATCATGTAGTAACCACTTCCATGGAACATAATTCTGTTTTAAGGCCACTCAAAGCATTAGAAAAGGAAGGAATAGAAACTACTATTGTTAAAGGGGATTTAATGGGAAGAATTAATCCCATTGATATTGAGAATAGCATTAAACATAATACGAAATTGATTATAACTACCCATATATCCAATTTAACAGGTACAATTATACCTATCGAGGCAATCGGGCAAATTGCCAAAAAGAATGGAATATATTATTTAGTAGATGCAGCTCAATCTGCAGGGGTATATAATATTGATGTGGAAAAGATGAATATTGATATGTTGGCTTTCCCAGGTCATAAATGCTTACTTGGGCCTCAAGGAACAGGAGGATTATATATAAGAGAAGGATTAGATATAAAGGAGATGGGACAAGGTGGTACAGGGAGCATATCTCATCTATTAGAACAGCCAGGGGTAAGGCCAGATAGATATGAAAGTGGTACACCTAATGGGCCGGGAATTATTGGTTTAGGGGCAGGTATAAATTATATTCTTCAAGAAGGCATGGATAAAGTAAGAAAGCATGAAGAAGAGTTAACAAAACATTTTATTGAAGAGATTACAAAGATTGACAAGGTAAAGGTCTATGGTCCACTAGATGTAAGATATCAAGCAGCTGTAGTTCCAATAAATATTGGTGATGTAGATTCTTCTGAACTTAGCTATATATTGGATCAGGATTATGATATTGAAGTAAGACCGGGACTTCATTGTGCTCCCATTGCTCATAAAACAATAGGAACTTTTGAACAGGGAGTTGTTAGATTTAGTTTTGGCCTTTATAATACCCATGAAGAAATTGAACAAGGAATAAAAGCTATCAAGGAAATATCTAGGGAAGCATAAGAAGTATAGGGAAGGGGAAGTACAGATGGAACAAACTAGAGAATTTATTCAAATATATAATATAGAAGTAATAATAGGTTTATTGATGGCTTTTTTTGTACTGCTAGTATTATATTTAATAGCTGAAATAAGAATATCAAAGTTAAAGAGTAGATACAAGGAGTTAGTACGGGGTTCAGATGGAATTAATATTGAGGAGCTATTATTAAAGAATGGTTACGAGGTAGAAGAACTAAGGCGAGATATTTCCGTTTTAAGCAAGGAAATAGAAACTTTAGATACAAAACTAACCTTTGCAATTCAAAAAGTAGGTTTTATTAGATATAATGCCTTTGCAGATATGGGATCAGAGCTTAGTTTTTCCATAGTATTTCTAGATAATTTTCTAAGCGGGTTCGTGTTAACAAGTATCTATGGTCGAGAACAATCCATATGCTATGCAAAGCCAATAAAAGATGGGAAATCTATATACCCATTATCAGCAGAAGAAATACAGGCTATAGATAGGGCTATTAGAGGAGAGAGCTACGCAAATTCATTTTAAATAGGGGAGTACTATGGATATAATACTATAGTTGCAGTAGGGAGAGATGGAACGGTAAACGAAGTTGCCATGGGTATATTAAAGTCTGGCAATGGAACATTAGGCATAATTCCTAGTGGTACGGGAAATGATTTAGCTAGGACTTTAAATATACCTTTTTCCCCAAGAGAGGCTATAGAAGTTATTATAAA
>JAAZMG010000067.1 GCA_012798935.1 Tissierellia bacterium
ATATTATGATTATATGGTCGAAGGGAAATCCATACATTGTTTATTGATTAGAAGTAAGATAAATAAATCTTCTTTTGCATTCGCAACACTTGTATTAGGTCAGAGTAAATAGTAATTACTTTTAGTTAATTAATTTTATAATTAGGATACATTCTTTATATTATATGTAATAGATAATACGATGCAATACTGTATAAGACTAAAATTATAAAAATCCATATATTAATAAAGCTAGGGGGATAAATATGGGTGATAAGATAGTTGAACCTAAAAAGGGAGAAATACTTTTATATAGAACAAACGATGGTGATATAAATTTAGGAGTACTATTTTCAGATGAAACTGTTTGGCTAACACAAGCTCAAATGTCAGAATTATTTCAAAGAGATAGGTCTGTTATATCTAGACATATAAGTAATATATATGAAGAGAAAGAATTAGATAAGGAATCAACTATTGCAAAATATGCAATAGTTCAAAGCGAGGGAAATAGAGAGGTTAAGCGAGAAGTAGTATATTATAATCTAGATATGATTATTGCTGTTGGGTACAGAGTTCGTTCACGAGAAGGTACATTATTTAGAAAATGGGCTACATCTGTATTGAGTGAATATACATTAAAAGGTTTTGTATTAGATGATGATAGATTAAAAAACGGGAAACATTTTGGTAAAGACTATTTTGATGAGTTATTAGAACGAATAAGGGAAATTAGAGCATCAGAAAGAAGGTTTTATCAAAAGATAACAGATATTTATGCAGAGTGTAGCATAGATTATGATAGCAAATCTGATATAACGAATGAATTTTATGCAACAGTGCAAAACAAGTTACATTATGCAATTACTGGACAAACAGCTGCAGAAATAATAGAGAGTAGGGTTGATGCAACTAAAGGTAATATGGGATTAACTTCTTGGAAAGATTCGCCCAATGGTAAAATATTGAAATCAGATATACATATAGCTAAAAACTACTTAAGAAAAGAAGAAATAGATGAATTGAACAGGATAGTAAATATGTATCTTGATTATGCAGAAAATCAAGCCAAAAAACAAATACCTATGAAAATGAAAAACTGGGTAGAAAAATTAGATGCTTTTTTAGAATTTAATGAATATGAAATTTTACAAAATAAGGGTAAGGTATCAGCCAAAGTAGCAAAAGAGCTAGCCAATGAGGAATATAATAAATTTAGGGTTAAACAAGACAGGGAATATAAATCAGATTTTGACAGGGAGATTGAAAAATATTTAAAATAATACCAATAAGCTTTAGTGGTGAAAAATTAAAGTAAAATATAAAATTATAATTGATAGCGAAATAAGGACAGGAGGATTTATATAAAATATCTCCTGTCTATATTTATTTTATATATCTACCACTAAATAGGTTTTGCGAGTCAAGTTGATACGGTGAACCGTATCATAAATAGTGGACAAGCTGTTTTTGCTAAATATTAATGACTATGGGGTTATCATAAGGTAGAATTAAATGATATAATACGTATAAGTAGTTAAATGCGACACGAGTGTAATAGTCCTTTGAAGGAGGTCTTGACTATGAAGTATATATCAAGAAAAGATATCAATCTTGGTCTAATATTTGTTATATTGTTTGTAATTACACTGATTGGGGGATTTATCAAATGGCCATTGTTTATTTTGGCTGGAATTTTTTTAATATTTTATATTATCCTAGATAATAAGAGATTAAGATGCCCAAATTGTGGAGGATATGAAAATCTGGATAGGCTAATGTACGCCAAAAATCATATGTTTTATTGTAAACATTGTGGTGAAAGGATAGATATACAATGAATCCTTGCATTTGAATCAACGAAAGTATTATAAAATTACGACATATCCTTTATATTTAACGTCGTTTCAGTAGATAAGTGTGACATAGGGATAATATTAAGATGGATGGTGGTTATATGGATGAATTACCACGAAGAAAGAATATTAGATTAAAAAATTATGATTATTCACAAGCAGGATATTATTTTATAACTA
>JAAZMG010000068.1 GCA_012798935.1 Tissierellia bacterium
AGATTTAAGTAAAAAAGCCTATTGTTATCCAGATGAACTTTCTGGTGGGGAACATCAGAGAGTAGCTATATCAAGGGCTATAGTAAATAATCCTCCTGTATTAATTGCAGATGAGCCTACAGGAAATTTAGATCCTGAAACAGCCTGGGATATAATGAAAGTACTTAGAGATATAAATAGACGAGGAACCACTGTACTTATGGCAACCCATGCTAAAAACATAGTAGATATAATGAAAAAGAGAGTAATTGCCATCGAGAGAGGAAAAGTAATAAGAGACGAGGAGAAGGGCGTGTATGAAGATGAAGTTTCGCATATTTAAAAATATTATTAAGCAAGGTTTTCAGGGTATGTGGAGGAACAGAAGCATGGGACTTGCCTCTATTAGTTCAATTACAGCGGTATTAATGATTCTAGGATTAGTACTTATAATGATACTAAGTATAAATAATATAGTAATAGAAACAAAAAGTAAATTTGATGAGATACAAATATTTTTAGAGGATGATATAACTGAAGAACAATTAAACGAAATAGAGAATAATGCAAAGAATAATGAAGGAGTTTTATCAGTAATATTTCAGTCCAAGGATCAAGCATTGGAAATCATGAAAAAAGGATGGGGAGATGAAGCATATTTACTAGAAGGATTAGAAGAAGACAATCCATTGCAAGATACATTTATAGTTAAATTAAAAGATATAGAATATGCAGATTCAGTAGTTGAGAAAGTTGAAAAATTAGAAGGGATAGACGAAGTAAAGTATTATAAAGATATCATAGAAAAGCTAGTTGCTTTTGCAAATTATATAAGAGGTGGAGGTTTAATAATAATAGGGATATTGATATTTATTTCAGTTTTTATAATTTCAAACACCATAAAGATTACTGTAACTGCAAGGAAAAATGAAATAAATATAATGAAGTATGTAGGAGCTACTAATGGATATATTAGGGGACCATTTATTATTGAAGGTGTATTATTTGGTTTAATTGGAGCAATTTTATCTATTCTAATAGTTAATTATAGTTATAGTTATTTCTTTAATACTGTAAACGATAAACTATATGTACTTTTTACAGTATATTTAGTACCTCCTGTGGCATTGATTAAAGATATTTCAATTATATTTATTGCAATTGGGGTAGGAATAGGTGCTTTAGGAAGTTTAGTATCTTTAAAAAGATTTTTAAATGTATAGAAAGGGGAGGAAAGTTAGGTGAGTGGAAAAAGAAGAACTATATATTTTTTATTAGTTCTAATACTTTTATTTAATTATGCTATAGTTTTAGCGGATGGTGGATTGGAAGATCTTAAAAAGAAACAAAAGAGTACAACTCAGGAGATGAATAAAAAGAAAAAGGAGATAAATAGTTTAAAAAATCAGGCTAAGGATATTTCCATCCAAATTGAAGAAATAGATAAAGAAATGGAGATAGCAGCAGTTGAATTGGATAAGGTTAAAGAAGATTTGGACAAGCTAAACATTGATATCGAAAAAACTATGGACGAATTAAAAGAAGCTGAGGAAAAAATAGAGGAAAAGCAGGATGTTTTCAATTCACGTTTAAGGGTAATGTATAAAAATGGAAATGTTGGATATTTAGAAGTACTTCTATCTTCTGCTGGTATAAGTGACTTTTTATCAAGAAAAAATATGATTCAATCCATTGTAGATCATGATGTAGATTTAATTAAATATATGAAGGAACAAAGAGATATTATTGATAAAAAGAATACGGAATTAAAAGCTCAAAGAGCATCAGTGGAAGTTACTAAATCTAAACTAGAAGAGAGGAAAACGGATTTAGCTAGAGCTACAAGGGCTAAGGAAGAACTAATGGGAATATTAGAGAAGGATTTAAAAAAAGCAGAAGAAGAATATGATAATTTAAATAAATTAGCTAAGGATATTGAATCGGAAATAGTCAAAAGACAACGGGTAAAAGGTCCTTATTCTGGTGGAGCTATGGAGTGGCCGGTACCTGTTTATACAAGAATATCTTCATATTTTGGATATAGAATTCATCCTATATTTAAAACTAAAAAATTCCATTCAGGAATAGATATTGCTTCACCTGCAGGTAACAAAGTAGTGGCAGCTGCTGATGGTACTGTTATATATTCAGGTACTTTAGGAGGGTATGGAAAAACTATAATGATAGATCATGGTGGAGGAATAGTAACTTTATATGGTCACAATTCTTCTCTATCTGTTAGTGAAGGTGCACAAGTAAAAAGAGGGGATACAATAGCTAAAGTTGGTAGTACAGGATATTCAACGGGACCACATGTGCATTTTGAAGTTAGAAAAAATGGCTCTTATGTAGATCCGATGCCATGGCTAAAGGGGAAATAATCCCCTTTGTTTTTTTGCATTATGGTATAATAGTTGGGTAGAATTAATACAATAGAGAATACATAATTCATAATATTGAGGTGAAAGATATGTCTAAGAAAAGAGTTGTAACTCTAGTAGTTATACTAATACTTTTAACAAATATTTTTACATTTGGTTTAACTAATATGATGACCATAAAATATAAAGATAAAGTCATCATACCAACTAAAGAATATGACCAACTTACATCTTCCTATAAAAAGTACTCTAAGGCTATTGGACTAGAAAAATACATTAAAGATAGCTTTTTAAAGGAGATAGATGAAGAGAAACTTATTGAAGGCCAATTAAAAGGCATGTTTCAGGCATTAGAAGATCCCTATTCAGCATATATGACTAAGGATGAGTTCAAAGATTTTACTGAGCATACAAAGGGAATTTATGGAGGTATTGGAGTAATAGTTACTCCAGGAGAGGATAATCTTATAACTGTAGTATCTCCTATAGAAGACACCCCAGGAGAAAGAGCAGGATTAAAAACTGGTGACAAGATCATTAAAGTAAATGGTGAAGAATTTACAGCAGATAACATGGATAAAGCTGTAAAACTAATGAAAGGAGAACCAAAGACAACTGTTAGCATAACTGTTTTAAGAAAGGACAAGGATGGAAAGAATGATTATATAGACATAGATATAGTTAGAGAAGAGATCAGATTGGTAACAGTGAAATCAAATGTAATTGAAAATAATATTGGTTATATTAAAATAACCTCCTTTGATGATTTAACCTATGATGATTTTAAAAAGGACTTAAATTCCTTGATGAAGAAGAATATTTCTGGAAGCATTTTAGACTTAAGAAGCAATCCTGGTGGTTTATTAGATGTATGCGTAGATATTGCCGATGAGTTCTTAGGAGAAGGAGTAGTAGTATATACGGAGACAAGAAATGGAGAGAGGACCTATGAAAAGTCCAGCAAAAGTCATATAGATATTCCATTAGTAGTTTTAGTAAATGAAGGTAGTGCTAGTGCATCGGAAATATTAGCAGGTGCAATTAAGGATAGAGATAGAGGTATACTCATAGGAAATAAGACCTTTGGGAAAGGGGTAGTTCAGAGGATAAAACAATTATCAGATGGTTCTGGTTTTAAGCTAACTGTTTCAGAGTATTTCACTCCTAATGGAGTCAATATTCATGGAATAGGAATCGAACCAGATATAGTAGTAGATTTGCCAGAGGAAGTTGAAGAGATAGGAATACAAAATTTAAAACAGGATTTACAACTTCAAACTGCAATAAAGAAAATGAAGGAAATGATTAAATAAATTTAAGAATCTAAAAAGTGGGGAGAATTAGGTATGTATGTTTTTTTTCAAATTGTATATAACTCCATATACAGTATTTTAAACACACTAAAATCTCCTTTTTTTTGGATTGTGATTGGGATTATCTTTTTCCAGTATAGAAAAATAGGAGAAATGGAAAAGAAAATTTTAGGTGGAAGTAAAAAGTCTCCTTTTTACAATGTATTAATATCTACAGTATTTGGGTTGGTTGGTGGTATTTTAGGTAGTGTAATATTTACCTATTTTGGTACTATAATCAATCCAGAAGACTTTTACTTTATTTTACCCTTAGCAATATTACTATCTATGATTAACTCTAGATTTATATGTTTTTCCTATGCAGGGGGAATTGTTTCACTAATAAGCCTTATATTTGGATATCCTAATGTAAATGTATCAGGAATAATGGTAGTGGTGGGAGTATTACATTTAGTAGAGAGTTTTTTGATATTAGTAGATGGTACAAAGGGAAAAGTACCAATTTTTATGGAAAGACAAGGGGAAATAATAGGAGGATTTACTATGAATAGGTTTTGGCCTGTTCCCTTCACCATTTTTATTAATGGTAGCCAGGTATATCCAGCTACTGTAATTGCTATATTAGGCTATGGAGATTTTGCTTTGGTAAATTATCCTGAAAATAAATCTAGAGAAACTGCGGGAGTATTATTTATATTTAGTATAATATTAATTTCTCTATCGCAACTGTCAACTTATTATCATACATTTAAATATGCAGCTGCTATTTTTGCGCCTTTATGCCATGAACTAATTATAGCGTTTAGTA
>JAAZMG010000069.1 GCA_012798935.1 Tissierellia bacterium
CACCCTAATACTATTAGGGTGAAGGTTTAACTCACGGTACCACCTAAATTATGCATAAAAGCATCACTCTTAATGGGACACTAACATGTCCTGTCCATAGATAACGGTTGGCTTCCGGCATATGATACTCTCTTTAGATTTCCCACAGCTTCTTTAGGGCCCATTCATTAAAATCTATATCATTGGGATCTCACCCTCCCCAATTCTCTTTAAATACTCAATTCTAATTACTCTTCCCTATCAAAGAATTTTAGTTAAATTTAATTTAGCTTAAAAATTATTATATACTAATCTTAGTTTATTTACAAGCATAATAAATTTAAATTAATATTATATATGTTTGAATGTGTTTTTTAAAAATTCTCTAGTACGTTCTTGTGTTGGATTATTAAAAATTTTTTCTGGGCTTCCTTCCTCTGCAATAACCCCTCCATCCATAAATACTACACGGTCAGCTACATCTTTAGCAAATTCCATCTCATGAGTTACTATTAGCATAGTAAGACCAGTTTTAACCAGTTCCTTCATAACCTTAAGTACTTCTCCCACCATCTCTGGGTCAAGAGCTGATGTAGGTTCGTCAAATAACATAACATCTGGTTCCATAGAAAGAGCCCTAGCAATGGCTACTCTTTGTTTTTGACCGCCTGATAGTTGTTTTGGTTTAGCATTAATAAATCGATCCATTTCAACAACTTTTAGATATTTCATAGCTACTTTTTTAGCTTCTTCTTTAGAACGTTTTAATACTTTTACCTGTCCTACCGTACAGTTATTTAAAACATTATGATTATTGAACAAGTTAAATTGTTGAAATACCATACCTAACTTTGTACGATATTCATGGATATTATGCTTATCTTCTAATATATTTTCTCCATTATAAATGATTTGACCTCCACTAGGTCTTTCCAAAAGATTAATACAACGAAGGAGGGTTGATTTTCCAGATCCAGATGACCCAATAATACAAACTACTTCTCCCTTCTCTACTGAAAAATCAATATCCTTTAATACTTCATGAGTTCCAAAGGATTTACTTAAATGTTGAATGTCAATTACCTTCTCCATATTTCCCCCTCCTCTCTTTAATATTCACCCGTAGAATCTTTTCTTGTTTTGCGTGCCATATCTTCAGGTTTTTGTACCTGCATTTGATTAGCATACACAATATAATTTTCTGGTCCATCTAGTCTCTTTTCGATAAAACGTAAAATCGATGTTACTGTAAAAGTCATTACAAAATAAAGAACAGATGCAACAAAAAATGATTCAAAATATCTAAAGTTATTTCCTGCAATTGATTTTGTTTGGAAAAATAATTCGGTTACAGATATTACATTAAGCACTGAAGTATCTTTTATATTGATTACAAATTCATTCCCTGTTGCTGGTAAAATATTACGAATTACTTGTGGTAATACAACATTAGTCATAGTTTGAATATGGTTCATTCCTATAGCATGAGCTGCTTCAAATTGCCCCTTATCAATAGAAATAATACCACCACGAACAATTTCCGCCATATAAGCCCCTGTATTAATAGATACTATAAATATTGCTGCATTTAATCGATCCATATCTACACCAAATGCCAAGGCAGATCCATAATAAATTACCATAGCTTGCACAATCATAGGAGTTCCACGGAATACTTCTATATATATAGAAAGAATAATATTAATAATTTTAACAATAATTCTTTTAACCATTTCCTGAGGCTCTGGAATAGTACGTATAACTCCTATTAATAGACCGATTATAGATCCTAAAATAGTGCTAATTATAGAAATATAAAGGGTAGTACCTGCTCCACGAATAAACATAGGCCAATTGCTCGAAACAATTTTTATTATCCAATCAAAAGTCATTTTATTGCTCCTTTAATAGAATTATTCAGCTGCTGGCTGATTTTTAATAGCATTATCCATAATCTCTGTACGTTCTTCCTCAGAAATACCTACTAATATTTCATTGATTTTTTCAGTTAATTCACTATCTTTTGCAATACCTACAGCAATTGCTGTATCTTCGTCTGATGTAATAAATCCATCTGTAAACTCTACCATTTTAAAGTTTTCATTAGCACTTTGAGCACTAATAGCTTCTGGCTGTTCTGAAACGTATCCATCAATCATCCCTGATTCAAGGGCAACTCTCATAGCAGGAAAGTTATCCATAGCTGGCTGTTTGTCCACATCTTCAATTTGATCGATTACTGAATAGTGGAATGTATTTAATTGGCCAGTTATTTTTGCCCCCTTGAAATCTTGTATGGAATTGGCTTTCTCATATTTTCCACCTTTTTTAACAACCATAACTAAATCTGATTTATAATAGATATCTGAAAAATCAATTGTTTCTTTACGTTCTGCTGTAGGTGACATGCCTGCTATAATTGCATCAATTTTACCTGAAGTTAATGCTGGTACAAGACCATCCCATTCAGTTTTTACAACAACTAATTTTTTTCCTAGTCCTTCTGCAATTTTTTTAGCTATTTCTATATCATATCCGCCTGCATATTCTTCATTACCCTCAATTTTTACACCACCATTTGAATCATCCATTTGAGTCCAGTTAAATGGTGCATATCCACATTCAAGACCTACTCTAAATACTTCCTCTTCAGTTGTTGATGAGTCTTCTACTTTCGCACTATTTTCTCCACATCCTGTTAATAGCATAGTCACAGATAAAAACATTATTAATAATAATGATAATCTTTTCCTCATAAATATCCTCCCCTTTTATTATATTAATTTTAATATTTGAAATTTAAGAATCTAATTACTCTTCTGTATATGAATTGTACTTCCTTAATAGATAAAAAAAGAACCTGAGATGAACTCAGGTTCCAATATACATGGTAATACCTAACTGCCCCCCTTTTTTCAAGCCAAGATAGCACAACCCAATAAACTAGGAAAGTTTACTAGGACAGTCCTACAGCTATTAACTGTAGGCCCAGCAAGCAATACTGAGAATATTACTTACTTCGGCGACATTTCCTTCTCCCTAGCTTCAACGCTTCTCAAACTCCACTAAGAACTGTTAAACATCGCGCCTCTACCTCACTTGCAAAAAAGTGAG
>JAAZMG010000070.1 GCA_012798935.1 Tissierellia bacterium
AACTTAATATATGCTTAAATCACATATAATAGTATATTCATATGATACTATCGCTATTTTAGAGTATTCTGATTCAATAAAATATTAAATTTAAGGGAGAATTCAATGGTTAAAGTTATGAACTTATCTCAAATAAGAAACAAAGTAGAAGAATATTATAGGAATGGTGATTTTTATTGTTCAGAATCTGTTGGGAAAACCATATTAATCGGCAATATAAGAACATAGAATTTATTTATAAGGGGATAATATGGAATTATATGACTATATTCAAATGTAATTATGTAGAATGGAGATATAATTATGAAAAATAATAATGCCAAATTAGACAACCCAAGGCCTAGGCATTTTTCAAAAGTATCTTACTTTATGGGTTGCATTATGTATTATTGTAGGTATACTTATTGGGAAATATATACCATCAATACCTGAAACATTAAATAGGTTTGAGTATTATAATGTTTCTATACCAGTTGCAGTATTAATATGGTTAATGATTTATCCCATGATGTTAAAAGTTGATTTTACAAGCATAGTTAATGCAACCAAAAAGCCAAAAGGGCTCATAGTAACCTGTGTAACAAATTGGCTTATTAAGCCTTTTACTATGTATTTAATTGCATCATTCTTTTTAAAAGTTGTATTCAAGGCATTTATACCTGAAAATCTGGCTACAGAGTATTTAGCCGGTGCGGTTCTACTTGGAGCAGCTTCTTGTACTGCTATGGTATTTGTGTGGAGCTATCTGACTAACGGTGATCCTGCATATACTCTTGTTCAAGTAGCCATAAATGATCTGATTATATTATTTGCTTTTACACCTATAGTAGCATTTTTGTTAGGAATAAGTGATGTGACAGTTCCTTATGGCACATTAATATTATCAACTATACTGTTTGTGGTTATTCCTTTAACATTAGGATACTTAACTAGGAAATCAGTTATCAAAAATAGAGGTATTGAATACTTTGAAAATGAATTCTTAAAAAAATTCGATAATATTACTATAATAGGATTACTTCTTACTTTGATTATTATTTTCTCTTTCCAAGGGGAAATAATCCTAAACAATCCAATACATATATTACTTATAGCAATCCCCTTAACAATTCAAACTTTCTTCACATTTGCTATTGCATATGGATGGGCAAGACTATGGAGATTGCCTCATAATATAGCTGCTCCAGCAGGTATGATTGGTGCAAGTAACTTCTTTGAATTGGCTGTTGCCGTTGCTATTTCGCTATTTGGTTTAAAATCCGGGGCTGCATTGGGCACAGTAGTTGGGGTATTAACAGAAGTTCCTATTATGTTAGCCTTAGTAGGAATAGCAAATAGAACACGAAATTGGTTTCCGAAAGAAAATTGACACAAAAAACTATATTGAATACTATATGGATGAAAGCGGATATAGTCATATAACTATAAGGAGGTTATTTTTATGGATTGTTGTCAGCCAAAAAACAAGAACTGTGGATGTAATACGGGATGCTGTGAAGACATAGAAGAAAGTCAAAGGGAGGAAAGTAAAAAGATAATAATTGATTTTCTATATCTGGATCTAAATATATGTACCCGTTGTCAGGGAACAGATGAAGGTCTTGATAAAGCAATTGAAGATGTGGCAGAAGTGCTTAAACTAACGGGCATAGAGGTAGTTGTCAATAAAATTCATATTACTAATAAGGAAATGGCAATACAACACAGATTTGTTAGCTCACCTACTATACGAGTAAACGGAAGGGATATACAAATGGAAGTGAGAGAATCTCTTTGCGAATCTTGTGGTGACTTATGTGGTGATGATGTTGATTGCCGAGTATGGGTATATAAAGGGAAGGAATATAATGTTCCACCAAAAGCAATGATTATTGATGCTATTCTCCAAGCAGTATATGCTGATAGCAAAACACCAGTAGAGGATGAAAATAATAAGGAAACATATAAATTACCAGAAAATTTAAGAAAGTTTTTTGAGTCCATTGAAAAAAGCAAAAATTTGAATAATAATTAAAAACTATGTAAAAACATCTGATAATGGAGGTGTAATTGTGGATTTAATACAGGTTATGAAAGCTCTGGCTGATGAAACACGAATGAGAATACTAAATATACTAAAAGATGAAGAGTTATGTGTATGTGAAATTGAGATAATACTTGATATTACACAATCAAATGCCTCCCGTCATTTAAACAGGTTAACCAATGCAAGGATATTAGATAACTATAAGGTGGGAACATATGTATATTATAAAATAGATGAGAAAAAGGTAAAAGAGTATCCATTTATAAGGGAAATCATAGAAGAACATACTATGAAAGATACTCTATATCAAAAGGATTATGAAAGATTAAAAAGGTATAAGGAAAGTGGGCTTTCCTGTGATGCACTTAAGGAAGGAAAAATTTTTAAATGTTGTTAAAACGGGTAAATTTACGGAGGTAAAAGTTATGAAACCTAAAGTTGCATTTATATGTGTCCATAACTCATGTAGATCTCAGATGGCGGAGGCACTTGGGAAGCTATTTGCCTCAGATGTTTTCTATTCATATTCTGCTGGAACAGAAACAAAACCAGAGATTAACCAAGATGCAGTAAGAATAATAAGGGAACTATATGGAATTGATATGAATGAAACCCAGCACTCTAAACTACTAACGGAAATACCAGAGGTCGATATAGTTATAAAAATGGGCTGTAATGTTCTTTGCCCGTTTTTGCCTTCTAAGCATGAAGAAGATTGGGGTCTAGAAGATCCTACAGGTAAAGATGATGAAGAATTTAGAAAAGTAGCTAGGGTAATTGAAAAGAAGGTAAAAAGTTTAGCTAAAAGAATAAAAAACAATGAAATAAATTTATAATTTAATAAAAAATCAGGATTAGGATAGAAATGTTTTTGAATAAGTCTAATATTTCAACTCTAATCCTTTGTTTTAATAAATAAGCCAAAGAGCCGTCAGAGGTTATTCAAAAATTAATTTTTACCAATAATCTAAGATAAATTATAGAAATAATCTACTAAACTTAATATTAAACTATTGACAATAAGGAATAAAAAGGTTATCATACTTATATACCCATATAGGCATATGAGTATATAAGTGCAACAACCCATAGATTAAGGAGGAATACTAATGGAAAATAAAACAAAATTATATTTACT
>JAAZMG010000071.1 GCA_012798935.1 Tissierellia bacterium
TGTACTATTTAGAACTGGACTAATAGAGGCAGGTCTTGAAATAAATAAAGATGTGAAAATAGTGGAATTAGATTCTGCAGCGTCTATTATAGAAGCTATAAAAAAAGACGAAATTGATGCAGGTGGTGTTTGGATACCCCATATTAAGAATTCAGAGCTTCAAGGACTTAAGGTTGCAATGTATTCAGGAGAAGTTTTAAAGATGCACCCCTGAGCTAGTCAAGTTGCTATGGTTCATAGTATAAATGAAAGACAGGATGTATATGAAAGACTTAGTAGAGCATTGATTAAAGCATATAAGTTCTATGAAGAAAATCATGAAGAAACAATTGATATTATGTTAAAATATGTAAAAATCGACAGAGATGTATTAACATCAGAAACCTATGATGGAAACTTTTCTCCAAATCCTAATCCTGGAAAAGAACGAATAAAAGTATTCTGGGATAAGATGAATGAGATAAAATATATTGAATCTGATATTGATATAGAGGATCATATAAATACAGAAATATATACAAATGCCCTTGAATCATTATTAAAGGAAAATCCAGATGATCCTGTTTATCTAAAGTTAAAAGAGGAATTAACTGAGTAATAGGAAAGGTATGAATTACCATGAATAAGATTATGGTCGATAATTTAAAATTCTCGTATAATAATCATGAGGAAAACAAATATGTACTTAAGGATATTAATATATCTATTTTAAAGGGTGAATTTGTTAGCATTATAGGCTCAAGTGGCTGTGGGAAGACAACATTATTAAATCTTCTAGCGGGAATTATATTCCCGCTAGAAGGATCAATTACTATAGATGGAGAGCCTGTAGTAGGAACAGGCTCAAATAGAGGGGTTGTATTTCAGCATTATTCACTTTTCCCTTGGATGAATGTGAAACAAAACATTGTATTTGGCATTAAACAAGTTGAAAGAACAAGAGGTAAAGATTATATTGAAAAATTAGCAGAAAAATATTTGGAATTAGTAGGACTTAAATACTGTTGTAGCATGTATCCTAAACATATGTCCAATGGAATGCAGCAAAGGGTGGCAATAGCTAGAGCATTTGCCATGAATCCTGAAATACTTCTATTAGATGAACCATTTAGTGCATTAGATGTTAAAAATAGAGTTATATTACAGGATCTGCTTCTTCAGCTTTGGGAAAGTGAAAATGCTAAAAAGACAATTGTTCTTGTTACCCATGATATAGATGAAGCGATTTTTTTATCAGATAGAATTATTGTCTTATCTGAAAGGGGAAGAATAGAAAAAGACTTTAAGATAGATTTTAACAGGCCAAGGAATCGAAAGGAACTTATGAGGTCTCAGAAATGTTTTGAATTAAGAAACGATTTAGTAAGTATTTTAGATAACAGTAATAGTTTAGGAATTTAATATAAGGGGTTAAGAGTTATGAAAAAAATAGTAAAACATATAAATATTGCATTGGTTCTTATATTTTTATGCCAGCTATTGCCTACAAAACGGGATGCAGAAAGTAGTTTACCATTATTAATATTTGTATTGATATTATATGGATATTATTTAATGCAACTAAGGTTTAATAAAAACAAAACTAGGATTAGGACAACTAAAGATGTAATTACAATACTTTACTATATATTGACTTTATGGGAGCTGGCAACTTCAAAGTTAGACATTATAGATAAGGTCCTTTATCCAACCCCAAGTGTTATTATAAAACTTTTGATACAGGAACTACCAGAATTTTTTAAAGGATTTATAAGTTCCTTCCAAATTTTACTTATAGGATATATATTTGCATTGATAATAGCTGTGCCTTTAGCATTACTTATAGGATGGAAAGAAAGGCTTTATAATGCTATTAGCCCTTATACAAAGGTATTAGGGCCTATTCCTCCTATTGTATATGTACCTTATATAGTAGCTATAATGCCTACCTTTAGAACAGCTTCAATATTTGTTATATTTGTAGGTGTTTTTTGGCCTGTTTTCACACTGACATTACATGGCATTTTCAATATAGATAAAAAGATTATTGATTCTGCAAAGGTGCTTAATGTTAGTGAGAAAACTATGCTATTGGAGATCATATTTCCTGCAATTCTTCCATCTATAATAAGAGGGTCATCTATGGGGTTAAGCTCATCTTTTGGAATCTTGACTGCAGCGGAAATGATAGGTGCAAGGTCAGGATTAGGTTTTTATGTTAAATATTTTTCTGATTTCTTAGATTATCCAAAGGTAATCGTTGGAATCATATATATTGGAATAGCTGTAACTGGTGCAACTTTACTATTTAAGAAAGTTGAGGATCGTTTGCTTAGGTGGAGAGTTTAATAGTTTATAGGAGGAAATTAAAAATGAAGGAATTTTTATTAAAATTAAACTCCGTGGGAAAGTACGCAAGAGTAACGCCTATAGAATATGAGGCACGAAAGAGTCTAATAAATTATGTAGTAGATAATAAAGAAACTTTTAACTTTTATAATTCTTCTATTAAGGATTTAAATGGAATTAATTTATCTATTTATGAATTCAAACAAGCTGTGGAAGGACTTTTAAATAAAAAAATTCTCAGGATGGATGAAAGCGGAAATATAAATTTCCTTTATCCTGTTTCGGCACTTCCTACTAATCATATTGTCACACTACAGGATGGTCGGAGTTTCTATGCTATGTGTGGAATAGATGCTATGGGTTCTACATTAACTTTCAATCAAGATATTCATATTGAATCCAAATGTAGCCAATGTGGACAAGAAATTGCAATGGACATTAAAGATGGGAAAATCGTTAATATATCTTCGGAAGATATATATGTAATCCATTTAGATTCTGATGAAAACGAAGAATGGGCAGGTAATTGCTGAAATTTTATGAATTTCTTCTGTACGAAGAATCACTGTAATACATGGATTAATAAGTTAGGCATAGAAGATAAGAATATTTATATTTTAGACGTCTATACAGGGTTAATTGTAGGGAAAGCAATTTTTAATGAACATAAATAGTAATAAGCTAGTTAATGTTAAAGTTGAACTTTAATATATGATTGGCTTGTTTTACAGTTTAGCTAGGGTTGGTGTAATACATTAACCCTAGCTAATAAAGTTTTTAAGCTCTATTAAAAATCTAGAAGGATTAACTTCTTTGTCATTTCTATTGTTTAATGTAACCAGACTTAAATGTTTCTTTGCTCTGGTCATGCCAACATAAAAAAGTCTTCTTTCTTCTTCTAAAGATTGAATATTTCCTTTTTCAAACTCATCAATGCTATTTGTATTAGGGAAATCCCCTTCAATTAAGTCTATTATATAAACATTTTCAAATTCTAATCCTTTTGCCGAGTGAATAGTAGATAGGGTAATTCCGTTTTTAATATTTTTAGATTGAGTACAAAGGTATTCTAAATATTTTAATCGTCCAACAAATGCATTTAAATCCTCGGATTTAGAAGCTATTATTTTCATAAAGTGTAAAATACTTTTCAAAGAATCTAAGGTATGTCCAAGTTTCATACAAGATTCCCTTAAATAATCTTCATATTCTAAATCTTTTTCTATATAACAAATTCCTTCATGAGGCTCCATTTTAGATAGTTTTTTAAAATCTAGTTTTAATTCTAAAAAGTTTTTCCTATAAAACCTATTGAGCCCAGGATAATTCAATAATCTGTGAAATACGGAATGATTATAATTTAATGCTTTTATATAATTTAGCTGTTTTTTAGAAATAAATCCTTTCATCTTAAAATATACTTTTTCGAAGGATTCTATATTTGAGGTATCTTCAGCTAATGAGAAGAAGCTTAATATATCATGTACTACCCAATGATTAAAGAATTTTATATTTACATCTCTCATACTAAATGGGATATTGTTCCTTTCTAAATATTCTATAATTCCAATAGCAGATATATTATTTCTATATAGAATAGCAGAATTATTATAATTATTTTTTTGGGTTAGTTCATTTACTAGATATTCATATTGATTTTCTAAAGTATTTACTTTGATGATATTTATAGGCTCAACAAAGCTGTTTTGAGTGAATATATTTTTATTATATCTTAGAGTATTTTGTTTAATAAATTTATTACATATAGATACTATGTTTTTAGAAGAACGATAGTTTTGTTCCATATAAAATATTTTACCGTTTTTGTATATCTTGCTAAAATTGAATAACCCTTTTGGATATGCTCCCCTAAACCCATATATGGACTGATCATCATCGGCTACTATAAATAGATTGTTTTTTGGATAGGCTATAGTTTTAATGATTTCTATTTGGGCCTTAGAGGTATCCTGTCCTTCATCTACTTGTATATAATCATATCTATTTCTGTATTTATTTAATAAGTATTTATCTTTTTGTAAAACTTCCAGGGCTAAGGTAAGCATATCGTCGAAATCTATTAGATTGTGAGTCCTTTTATATATCTCATAACTATTAAATATATCTTTAAAATTTTTAATATCGGTTTTAAATTCAGCTGCAAATTCTTCTGAAGTTATGAGCATGTTTTTAATATATCCTATGGAATTTATAAGGGTTTCTAATTTTTCTTCTGTAATATAATCCTGATTTATACAATAATAGATCCTTTTAAGTATATTGTACTTATTTAGCTCTTTTCTATTGTCTTCTATGAATGTATATCTAATCCTATTTTTAAAGGCATATTCTCTTATTAAACTATAAGCAAAACTGTGTATGGTAGAAAAATGAATAGGTATATGGGAAATATCATCATATAGATTATTAAACCTATTTTTCATATCCCTAGCCGAAGCTTTGCTAAAGGTAATGGATAATATCTTATCAGGGCTTATATTATTATTAAGAATTAAATTAGCAGTCCTATGAATGAGGACAGTAGTTTTTCCTGCCCCAGGTACTGCTAATATTAAAGCTGGACCTTCCATATGAGAGATAGCTTTTTTCTGTTCTTTACTTAAATTCATAAAAACACCACCTTGTTTCCTTCGCAAAAATTTTGAATTATTTTAAATAAACAGAGAGGTGTATCTCCAATCTTATAATCTATATTAACATAAATAGAATCTTTAAAAAAGTTATAAAACAATCTTGACAAATATACTTTATAGGGTTATACTGAATACACTGTATTAGAACGGATAGTACACATAATACACATAATACACAGGAGGTGATATATTGTTTAATATAGATATTTCCAGTAGTACACCAATTTATCAACAGCTAGTGGACAGCGTAAAGGAAGGAATATTAAAAGGATTAATAGAACCTGGAGAAAAACTACCTTCTGTTAGGGAGTTGGCTAAAATGATGACTTTAAATCCAAATACTATACAAAAAGCCTATCAAGAATTAGAAAGACAAAAGGTTACAGTTACCTTAAGGGGAAAGGGGACTTATGTTTCCTCAAATTATAAGCCAAGAAAGGATGAAGATAGGATAATGGAAGTAAAAGATCTATTTAAAAAGGGTATAGTAGAGGCTCATTATATGGGGTTTAAAAGAGAAGATATTTTAAAAATGATTGATGAACTATTAAAAGAACTTGAGGGGGTGGGGAGTAATGATTAAGGGCATAGGTATAGATAAATATCTAGGTGGAGAGAAGATATTGGATAATATAAATATAGAAGTAAATAAAGGTTCTATATATGGACTAATAGGTCCTAATGGAGCAGGTAAGACAACCTTAATAAAAACTTTAGTAGATATATATGAACCAGAAAAAGGAGAAGTACTTATTTCGGGAGAAAAGATTAAGGATAATACAGAAATTAAATCAAGATTAGGTTATGTTTCTGATTACCAAAACTTTTATCCTAATTTCAGGGTAAAAGAAATAGTTACATTTTATAGAAATACTTATCCTTTATGGAATGAGGATAGGTACAATGTTTTAAGAAATATATTTAAAATAGATGAAAAGAAAAAGATCAAACACCTTTCTAAGGGTATGAAAACTCAATTGTCTTTAATGCTAAATCTTTCTATAACTCCAGAGATACTTATACTAGATGAACCTACCTCAGGGCTAGATCCAGTTATAAAGAGGAAGGTTTTAGACATAATCATTGATGAGGTTAGTTCTAATGAAACTACAGTCTTTATATCATCTCACCATTTAGGAGAATTAGAACAGATTTGTGATCATATAGGGATAATTCATGAAGGAAAGATATTATTAGAAGAGAGTATAGATGATTTAAAATCTAATGTTAGAAAGGTTCAGGTTGCTTTTAAAGATAGTATTCCAGAAGAAATAAAAAATAGTGAAGATATTTTAAATATAGTAAACAAAGGAAAAGTGTATGAAATAATAGTGAATGATAATATTGAAAAGTTAATAGATGAAATAAGAAAATACAACCCAATATTATTAGAAACTATAGATATGTCTTTAGAAGAAATATTTATCTACAAAATGGGAGGTGTAGGATATGTACTTGAAGATATTGCCCTTTAATAAAACCCTTTTTAAAAAGGATTTTAATATGGTTAAGATATTAGCTTTTGCTATAGCAGCTATATTATTTATAAGTATAACAGCTTATATGTTATCTCGCCCCAATTCTTTAAATAATTTAGAAAAATATTTTGCAGAAGAAGGTATTGAATATAATAGAGATGATATTATACGAGGATATAAAAATGAAATAAAGTGGAAGCTTACAGGTGAGGAGGCATCTATATTTTTACTATTGTTGATACCCATCATTTTAGTTGGTATATTATTTGGGGAAGAAAAAAGAAACAAAACCTTTGAGGTATTATCGGTAATGCCTTATACAAGATATGAAATATTTTTCAATAAATTGTTAGCAGCCCTACTAGCTATGATTTTACCTTTTATTATGAATGGGCTGATTATGATATTGGCATTAGGAATTTCCCATAATTTAAGGATATTTTATTCAGTTAAACA
>JAAZMG010000072.1 GCA_012798935.1 Tissierellia bacterium
AAGAAATTAAATACGTGAATTTTGTCATATTGTGTTCCTACCCTATTTATCCTACCTACTCTCTGCATTACTTTTGTAGGATTCCAAGGCAAGTCATAGTTAATTATAATATTACTTCTATGTAAATTAATTCCTTCTGCCAATACATCTGTAGTTACTAAATATTTTATATCATCTTTTTGCTCACTGATTGTATGATTAGGATTATAATTTGCCTCTATCTCTAATCTTAAGCTTTTAGAACTTTGACCACTAAAAACTATTATCTTTCCCGGATAATAGTCTTCTAAATAACTTCCCACATATTCTGCTGTTTCCTTAGATTCTGTAAATATTATCATTTTTTTATCTTTTAATAGTGGATTTGTTTCTAATTCATATAAAAATTGGTCCTTTTTAGGATCTTCAATTATTTCTTCCCATTCCTCTTGTAATAACCTTAATTGTAATAAATCTCGTTCCAAATCCAGAAAAAGTTGATCATTAAATTTATCTATTGAAAAATGTTGAACTAAATCATCTTCAACTAACTCCATAAGCTTTTCATCATCCCCATTATCAAGTAATTCATATACATCTATTTTTTTGCTTATATATACCTCCCCTTCCTTACACATTTCTATAAATTTATTATGGGATACGATAAATCTATTTAAGGTTTTTTTAAATGCTTCAAAACTACTTTCTAGCCTTTTTATTAAAATAGACTTCATAAATCCAGAAATGTTTCTTTGAGATGTAAGCATAGATGCTACTTCCTTTGGTATTTCATTTAAATAAGTTAAAGGTTTGTATCTAGCATAGCTGAGAGATTGAATTACCCCTATTGTATGATTAAATACATTCTCAATCTCATCATTGTAGGTATAAACAATCTTTTTTGGTGCTTCTAATTCTGGAAATGTAAGCCCTTGCTTTTCTAAATCTTCTTTATAATATTCCATTATTTCTTTTCGAGTTCTACGAATCATAATATTTCTAAGTACTTTGTCCCTAATTATTTCTGAGTTATGCTTTAATGTATCCGTATATTTCTTTGAGCCCTTCTCGTGTTTTTTTAGCTTAGAATCCAATTGATTAAAAAAGCCTTCTATATTTTTATTATTAGGTATAATTGTACTATTGTTTCTTGGCTGAAATAAATAAATTTGACTAGCTATGTCCGTAGAAAAATTATTTTGTGGGGTAGCTGTTATTAATATAACTTTTTTGTTATAGCATATCTGATGTAATTTTTGAAAACTTTCTGTACTATCGTTTCTAAATCTATGAGCCTCATCTATAAATACGTATTTAGTATTTTCCATTATTTCTTTATCTTCAAGTATACTATCTAATTTTCCTAAAGATTCTACAGTTGCCCCTGCTACTTCAAATTGATATAATGTTCTTTCCCAATAATCTTTTAATACTGGTGGACAAATTATAAGTTTTTTACCATTTAACCTTTGAGCTAACATTGCAGATATATAGGTTTTCCCTAAGCCTACTACATCTGATATAAAAACTCCATTATAAGCATCTAAAGTTTTTTTAGCTTGAGTTACAGCATCCATTTGATATTGAAGTTTCATAAAACCATCTGGTAAATATTCTATCCACATATCATTTTTATCTTCATTTATTTCCTCTTTAAAATATTCATATAAAGTTTTCAAAAACAACTCATAAGGTGTAATATCATCCCTAATCCAAGTATTATTATTTATAGTTTCTATGTATTCACCAGAAATATCTACTGACCGTTCCCATAATTCCTCAAACTTTTCAAGGGCAAATAGTACATCTCTACTATCCTTTAACTCTACATTGAATTCAAGATTATTTATCAAACCAGCTTTTGAAAAATTACTAGATCCTGTAATAACGGTTCCAAATTGATCTGGTACTTTTATCGGATCCTTTCTCACTATATATACTTTCGCATGAATAGGGGCATCGGGATATATTCTTATTTCAAGTTTTCCTGTTTGTAGCCATTTGATAAAAGTTTTTACTCCTTCCTCGACTCTATGACTATCTTCTGAATCTTTCATTTCATCTTCAATGTTTTCGCTAAATTCTTTCTTTACTTCTCTATGAGACATTTCAAAGGACATTTGCTCTTCTTTTGACTTTTGTATTATTTGTACTGTTTGTGAGTCCACATTTAAACCTACCAGTACCCTTATTTTTTCTACATCTTTCATAGCTGGATACATAAGATAAAATCCAGATGTTCTAAAGTAACCTACTAAGATATCATAAAACTGGGTATTTGATTTTAATATTTTATTGAATCTATCATAAAGATTCCTCTCTGGTTCATTGGTAAAAAAAGTTAAATCTGTATATACCGACAAAGGAATACCCCCTTATTATGTAATATTTTATAATTTAGCTGTCTTAGTACTTCTAAACTATCAATTCTTTTTTAATCATTAAGTATTGGTGGTGTTTGGTATACCTTAATATTTTTAATATACTATATAACATTATCCCATAACTTGGTGTTTACCCTAAGTTATATCCTAATTCTTTCCCCTATCATCCTTATCTTCCATTTGCTTATCTAATATTGGACCTTGAACTATTACTTTCCTATATCCCTTCCCCTTTATAATCCCATTTTCATAAAATTATCCAATA
>JAAZMG010000073.1 GCA_012798935.1 Tissierellia bacterium
CCAGGTTTTAAAGGGCCTTTTTTTATGTTGATATATCCTACCCTATCAAGATGACCTAAAGAAGCATCTATAGCTAATATAAAAGCTTCTGGGTATTCTTTGTTTATTTTTTTTATAAAATCTGGTAAATTTTTAGCATGGACAGGCTCATCTAATGTACCTAATAGATGGACTTGTTCATAATGAACTATATAAGGTGCTAATTTATGGCCTACTAAGGGGCCTAGGGAATCACCAGTAGATCTATCTGTGCCTATACACAATATAATTAATTGCTGGCAAGCTTTAATACTGGATGACAGATACTCTAGGATTAGGTTAGAAAAGTCTATAATAGCAAAAGGAGAATCGGGATTGATGTAATTCTGATTTGTACATTTTATCATATTAAACCTCCCATATAATGATTTATGAATTAAGGAACGGTACTTTGAATTATTTGCCAATCCCAGATAATATATCCGTCCCTTTGCCCAGGATTAGGTTTATGAAAATGCTTTTTTTAAATAATATGAATCATAGGAGCATAATAGAAGTATTTCCATAAGCAAAGACATAAATACTTAAAAATACATTTAATATGGAAGTAAAAATTAAAGTTTTAATTGTTAATAATTCTTAACAATTAAAGAAAAATAATAAGAACTGGAAAAAGGAATAGTTGTAACTGTGATATTTAGTGGCAATCAAGGATAAGGTATATTTATTAAAATATTGAATAGAATATATTTCAGACAGGCTTATAAGTTGAAATAAAAATTTCTTATGTTATAATTAACTCATATTTATTACAAAAAGGTTACAAGGGTCTTAATAGCTAAGATATGGTTTTAAGGCTAATCTAAAAAAATAGGGAGGTACTGAAACCATGGACGATCCAAATCATATGGGATTTAAGGAGCTTCCTTTACCCATAGAAAACAATAAGGTACTAAAAAGGATAAGGGGTTTTTGGGAGAAAATAACTAAAAAATATAGTTTCAACAAAATTCTTGCAGGTCTTATGTTCATTGTAATAGCAAGTTTGTTGCTTACAACATATAAAATTAATGAAATAAAGACAAGAGCTTTTATCGTATACTTTGGGAATGAAAAAGTAGGAGTTGTCAGAGAACAAGAGGAAGCTTTAGATATATTAAATGATATAAAAAAGGAGTTAACAAATACATATGATATAGATATTGTCTTAAACGATGACATTAGTTTTGAGGGCACACATTCGAAAGATGATCTATTAGTTACACCAGATGAAATAAAAAGGAATATTAGATCTAAGATAACCTTTTTAGTAAGTGGGTATGTGCTATTAGTAGATAATAAAGAGATAGGTGCAACCAAAACAAAAAAAGATATGGAAAAAGTAATTGAAAAAATTAAAGAACCTTATTTAGATAAGAGGGATGAGAATAGCCATCTTAAAGAAGTAAAATTTATTGAAGATGTGAAGATTGAAAAGAGAAATATACCTTTAAATAAAATAATTGATAAAGATGAGTTATTACGGTATGTACAAACAGGTGAAAAAGAAATAAAGACTCATACTGTAGAAGTAGGGGAAAGTTTATGGACTATAGCTAAAATTTACGATATACCAGTAGAAGATTTAATAGCAGCTAATCCAGATAGGGATCCGGAAAAACTTCAAATAGGTGATGAAGTAAAACTTCTAGTACCTAAATCTATGGTAACTGTTGCTACTATTGAAGAAGTAAAATATACAGAAAAAGTGGATTATGAAGTAAAAGTTGAACATGATAAAAACATGTATAAAACCGAAAAAAAAGTTAAAGTTAAAGGGTCTCAAGGTGAAAGTGAAGTATTAGCTAAGGTAATAAAGCATAATGGAGTGGTTGTGGGAAAAGAAATATTAGAAGAGAAAGTACTTGAAAAACCTGTTGATGAGCTAGTTGTAAAGGGAACAAAGGAAGTTCCTAAAACTGTAGCTACTGGTGCCTTTTTAATGCCTACAAGAGGTTCTATATCTTCAAGGTATGGTATGAGAAATGGACGAATGCATAAGGGTTTAGATATTGCAGCAAGAACTGGAACACCAATTAAGGCTGCTGATGGAGGCACTGTTGTATTTGTTGGCAGAAGAGGGGCTTATGGTAATTTAGTTGAAATAAATCATGGTAATGGATATATTACGAGATATGCTCATTGTAGTACAATAAATGTAAAAAAAGG
>JAAZMG010000074.1 GCA_012798935.1 Tissierellia bacterium
AGGACCTATATGGAATAGCAGGGAAACTTACGTTTCCAAGCTAATGGTAAATATATCAACTTATTACCAATTCATATTATATTGGCTAGATAGCTCTGCTGTTCTCCACAATATTTGACGTTGAACCTTTATTTTTGTACTTCTACCACTATGTTTTAAACAATTATTATTTCATTAATTCTTCTGTAAGAACACCTACACCTTTACCTAGAACATCTTTAACACCTAATTTGTGTAATGTTCTTTCTATAGCTGACATAGTTGATACTAGGTAGTGAGTATCAATATTACCCATATGTCCTAATCTAAAGGAGTTTCCTGCAAAGCTTCTTAACCCTCCTGCTACTACTACGCCTTCTTCTGCTAATATTTTTCTAAATTCTGCATCATCTATTCCATCCATATAAGCTACACACGAAAGTGTAACAGCCCTATGTCCTTTTTCTGCTAATACTTTAAATCCTAAACTTTCTAACGCAGCTTGCATAGCTCTTGCAACTTTTATATGTCTTTCATATCTATTTTCTATTCCTTCTTCTTTAATTATTCTTAAAGATTCTTGTAGAGCCCATATTAGATTTACTGGTGGAGTACCAAAATATTTTGCTGGTTCATTCATAATTGGAATCCATTTTTCAAAATCCATATAATAGTCTCTAATTGCTCCTAAAGATTCTCTTCTTTCTAATGCTTTAGGGCCAGCTAATACTATAGCAAGACCAGGAGATACTCCAAATGCTTTTTGTGAACCTGTAATAAGTACGTCTATACCCATTTCATCTAAACATTCTCTTTCTGCTGCAGTAGCACATACTCCGTCAACCACGAAAACGGTATCGTCAAATTTCTTAACTACTTTTCCTATTTCAGCTATTGGAGCACATACTCCTGTTGATGTGTCTACATGAGTAACTAAAACTGCTTTGTAATTCTTTTCATTTAATTTCTTTTCAATATCTTCTACTGGAACTATAGTTCCCCATTCAGAGCGTATAGTGTCAACTTTTAAACCTTTTCTTTCGCATAGTTCTACATAACGATCTCCAAAATGTCCATGAGATATAACTAGTACATTATCTCCTTCTTTTGTCACATTAGCTATTCCCATTTCCATTGCTAAGGTGCCTGTTCCAGCCACAACAAAAGCTTCACCTTTGGTTTTAAATATTTCTTTTAAACCTTCCACTACTTCTTTAAAGTCCTTTACAAAACCAGGATCACCGTGAGCAACAGTTTCCCTACCCATCTGATCTTGTATTGATCTAGTTACAGGAGTAGGCCCTGGAATCATAACAAGCCTTTTATTTTTCATTTTATCAACCCCCAATATTATTTAATAAAAAAACTATTATATTTAATATAATCACATGCTTTAACCATTTTCTTTTTAACTATTTTAAGAAAGTATTTATCACTATGTTAAAACATGTTTTTACCATAGGTAAAGTTCCTTTCCTATTGTTATATATATAATATACTGAATCTTTATAAAAGTCAATAGAATTTTTTAGTTATGTACAAACTCCCAAATTTTTATATTATTAACTCCCTAGTTTGCAAAATAGAATTGCAGTTGGAAATACTTTTAAAAGCAAATATGGCATAATTTCTTAACCTATCTTAAATAAAAGTTAGTACACAAATAACAAGGGTAAGAACTATGCCATATACAACTATTAATAGTTTAAAACCGAATCAAGTTGGATTGTTTGTTTAAAGTACAACATTTTGTTGATCCCCAGCCAACCATTTAGCTATATTTTCATCAAATGTAATATGAACTCTTCTTATCATAGCTTCTTTCGTAAAGAAACCTATATGAGGTGTTAATATAATATTTGGAGCATTTAATAATGGATAATCTTCAGGTATTGGTGGTTCCATATCAAATACATCTATACCTGCTCCAGCAATCTTACCTTCTTTTAGTGCTTCTGCTAAAGCATCATTATCAACAATTGGGCCTCTAGCTGTATTTATAAGAAATGCAGTTGGTTTCATCATTTCTAATCTTTCTTTGTTTATAAGACCCTTTGTACTTTCTAATAGTGGAAAATGAATAGATACAATGTCACTTTGTTTTAATAAATCATCTAGCGGCAAATATTTTACTCCCTTTTTCTTAAGATCTTCTTTTTCAGTTCTACCATAAGCTAATACATCGCAACCAAAAGCTAATACTAATTCTGCTAATTTAGCTCCAATAGCCCCAGTTCCTATTATGCCTACAGTTTTACTACCAAGTTCTTGCCCTAGATCACTTGCCTTTTCCCCTTTTCTTATAGCTTTGTTTAATGGAACTATATCTCTAAGTAATGCTAACATAAGACCAATAACTAATTCTGCTACATTGACAGTTGCATATCCTGCTGCATTTGATACTTGAATACATTTTTCTTTACATGCATCTAAATCAACATGATCTACACCTGTAAATGCTACAGCAATATATTTTAAGTTTTCTGCTACTCTAATAACTTCACCTTTTAATGGCATATTTCCTATTACTAGTATATTCGCATCTTTTACATGTTTTTTTTGTAATTCAATATCATCTGTCTTTTCATATAATACTAATTCATGTCCTTGGTCTGTAACTGGTTTTGCAATCTCTCTAAGCTCATCTTCAGAAACATCTAGTGATTCTAAAACTACTATCTTCATATTAAATTCCCCCTTATAACCTTAAACTTTACACTTTAATTTTATCAATTTCTAAATATTATTTACTACTGGTAAATCCTATTTCCCTTTGTTAAATATATAATACCCTAAATCATTATAGGAGTCAATATAGTTTTCCTATAATCTTGAAAACCCTAGTTTTTATATACCTTGTAAAAGAAAACAATCTAGACCAGATTAGCTAATCTAGCCTAGATTGTTTCTATACTATAAAATACCTATTTAATTTTAATCAATACATAATAATCTATATTTCTAAAAACAGGATTATTAGACTGTTCATATCTCTCCCCAGATAAATTATTAAAAATAAGCTTAACCTTTACTTTGTCATTTTCATCTGTAACAGTCATTTCATCTATACTTAAGGATTTGCTATTTTCTATATTTAGCTCCTTATTCTTTTCTAATATATCTAACCCATAATTTTTTAAATTAGTTTCATATATTAAACTACCCTTCTGTTCAATCTTAAAATCAAAATTATCCCAATCATAAAAAACTACTATATCCTCATTTAATTCAACTCTGTTGCTTATAGCATAGCCTTCTAGGAAATAATCATATCCTTTTATTCCAATAACTTTACCTTGCTGCTGAGAAAAATAATTAAAATAATCATTTTTATATATACTCTTTTCTATATATGGAAAACCAAATACCCTTTCCATATCCCTTGTTTCAAAATCCTTCGGAATATACTTAACTTCTTTTAGGGAATGTTTAGTTTCAAAATATTTAAGGATTTCACTTATTTCCATCTTCTCATCTGTTGGCATAGCCTCAGTAGCTTTAATGATTTTATTGTCCTCTAGCATATTATTTCTTAACAAAATTGATTGAAATCTTTTATTTTGACTTCTCTTTGATACTGCAAAACTACTTAATGGACCAAATACAGAGTTTAATGCTATTATTGATAAGGTTATAGGGATTATAATATTGTTTGATTTTTTTATCAATGCAAAATATAACATTATTCCCAATACCCATAAGCCTAAAACTAGAACAAAATATCTATTTTCAGTTATGCCATAGGATCTAATCCTAATACCTATAGAAATGAACATCATTACCAATATAGGAATTATCAATTTTGGAAACCAATTTTTAAACCTATAGGCCCATTTGTTTTGGTTTATTATTGGCGTTATAAAAAATATTACTGCAATACTGAAGGTGGAATACCATAATACCAAGTGAGAAACCAATCCTTGAGGCCAATCCTTAGTTATAATTATCTTGAAGAAATAAACATATAAAATAGTTGAATATATTGTAATTAGTGGGATTACAATATATAGCAATAATACCTTTAAAGATTTTGAATATATATATTTATCAAATTTTTCATCTGCTTCCGGAATCCTTGATAAAAATAAAGATGGAGCAAAAACTCCGGCTACTATAAGAAACATATAATAATAATATTTTCCTGGTATATTAGCATTAAATAATTGATCAATAGTAAATAATATAGCAGAAATTCCAAGGTAAAGAACAAAGGAATATATTATTGTAAGAAAAAAACTAGAAAATACCTTTATTATATAGAGTTCAAAATCCTCTTTTCTACTAATCCAGGGTATATAGCTGAAAGCCAAATATAAAAATAAAGTAACCCCTATATACCTAA
>JAAZMG010000075.1 GCA_012798935.1 Tissierellia bacterium
AAGTATCATAGGGTATTAATCCCGGTTTCCCGAGGCTATCCCCTTGTGCAAGGCAGGTTCCTCACGCGTTACTCACCCATCCGCCGCTAAGTGGTTTATCAATCAATCCGAAGATTTCATGATAAGCACTTCGCTCGACTTGCATGTGTTATGCACGCCGCCAGCGTTCGTCCTGAGCCAGGATCAAACTCTCATAAAAAAGTTTGCCTGTTCTCATTTTAATGTCTTCGATTAAAATCGAAACTTACTCAAAGTACTTCACACTGTTTAGTTGTCTAGGTTCTTTTGTTGTCAGCCAACTGAAGCAGACCGACTTTTATAATATAACATACTTTTATGTTGTTGTCAAGAAGTTTTAAAACTTTTTTTCGTATCACTTTTTTTATACCTCTCCCTGACAGCTATTTTAATATACCAATTATTTTTCTATTTGTCAATACATTTTTAAAAAATTATCTTAATTAGTCTTTTAAAAAATTAAAGTTTTGTTTCCAATTATCATATATATTTGATAGAATAAGTATACGTGAAAATATAAAAAAAGAAAGTGGTGATTATAATTTGGATTTAAGACAACTAGAGACTTTTATAGAAGTAGCTAATTTAAAAAGTTTTTCTCGGGCTGCTGAAAAATTATATATAACCCAGCCTACCGTAACTAATCATATTCAAAACTTAGAAAAAGAACTAGGAACCATTTTAATTAATCGTTCTGGAAAGAATATATCATTAACTGAAGCTGGTAGTTTATTGTACAGGTACGCAATTAATATTGTAAACTCCTGTGAGATGGCTAAATTTGATTTGGCTGCATATAAAGGACGGATCCAAGGTCACATACATGTTTATTCTAGTTCAGTTCCTCGTAAATATATATTACCTAATATTATTGAAAGTTTCTTAAAAAAATATCCTGATGTATCTTTTACTTTAGCTGATAATGATTCTAAAAATGTTGTTAAAAGCATACTAGAAGGAGACACTGACTTTGGTATTGTAGGGGCTAAATACCCTTCTAAAAACTTAGACTATATTGAATTAATGGAGGATAGGTTGTTAATGATTGCTCCAAACAACCCTTCCTACTCTAAACCTAATTATTCTAATTTAACTATGGATAGTATTTCCAAAGAAAAAATTCTCCTTAGAGAAGAGGGTTCCGGTACCAGAGATTTGCTAGAAAAAGAATTAATAAAAAACAAAGTAGATATAAAGGATTTAAATATAATTGCCTATATTGAAGACACTGAAACAATTAAAGAATTGGTAACCTTAGGGGTAGGAGTAAGTTTCCTATCAGAAAAAGCAGTAATTGATGATATTAAATTAGAAAAATATAGGGTCTTTTATATAGAGGAATTTGATTTAAGTAGGAAATTCTATTTTGTTTACCATAAAAAAAGACAACTTTCACCTTTAAATGAAACATTTAAAACTTTTGTTTTAGACTATATAAAAGAAACTTCCAAAGAAATCTCTGTATGAAATACATTGACTCAGCCTTCGTTGAAGTGCGCCTAAAAGAAACCAGGAGAATTGTTTACTCTCTGGTTTCTTTTAATTTAGATAACAGGCCTATGATCATATTTTTTTAATATTAGTTTTAAATGCAAATATTGCAGCTTGTATCCTATCATTTACTTCAAGTTTTTTAAGTATACTAGAAACATGATTTTTTACAGTTTTTTCGCTTATATAGAGTCTGTTAGCTATATCTCTATTATTTAATCCTTCTGCAATCAAAGTCAATACCTCGTATTCTCTTTTTGTTAATGATTGTATTTTTAATAATTCATTGTTTGATTCTTCATCCTGTTTATCCATATCCTCCATCAATAAAGAAGCAATACTCGGTTGTATGTAGGTTTGTCCTTTATTTACTCCTCTTATAGCTTTAATCAAACTATCAGCATCGGAATCTTTTAATACATAGCCATTTGCCCCTATCTTCATGGTTTCAAATAAATATTCCCTATCTTCATGTATAGTTAGCATTATAACCTTAGATTTGATCCCTAAATCCTTAAATCTTCTTAACACATCTATACCATTCATCTTTGGCATATTAATATCCAATAATACTACATCTGGAGTATATTCTAAAGCTTGTTCCACAGCTTCTTCCCCATCTCCAGCTTGAGCAATTACATCTATGTCCGTTTCTAGCTCTAATAATTGCTTTAGTCCCTCCCTCATCAATACATGATCATCAGCTATCATAACATCAATCCCCTTATTTGGCATTAAAATATTCCTCCTTAACTAACGGTATGTACAAATTTAATCGGGTACCCTCTCCTGGGGATGAATTTATCTGCAACTTCCCATCTAATAATTCTACTCTCTCTCTTATATTCATTAGACCAAATCCTCCAGTTGTAGTATTACCAACTTCATTAATCTCTTCTACATCAAATCCCACTCCATTGTCTATTATTGATAAATTAAGCCTTGTAGTTGAATATTCAATGCTAACTTTTGCAAAAGTCCCCTGAGAATGTTTATTTATATTGCTTAATGATTCTTGCACTATTCTAAATATAGCTATTTCAATTCCAGATTCTAACTTTTCTACAGGTCCAATAACGTTGAATTTTACTTCTATCCCAGTGTTTTTCATAAAATTATATATATATCTTTCTAAAGTGGGAATAAGACCTAGATCATCTAGGGACATAGGTCTTAAATCATATATTATTTTTCTTATATCTTTTAATGTTTCTCTCACAATAATTCTTAAGTTTTTCAACTCTTCTTTAGATTTTTTTTGTTCAATATCCATAAATTTTTCACAAATTTCAGTTTTTATTAATATATTTGCCATGGATTGAGCTGGTCCATCATGAATATCTCTAGCTAATTTTTGTCTTTCCTTTTCCTGAGCTTCAATTATCTTTATTCCCAAAAATTGACGTTTAGTTAAATCTTCTACGGTAAAAATTATTTCGTCTAAATTGCCTTTTAAATATCCAGTAGCCACACTTACAGATCTAGCAACTTTTTCAGCTTTTTTATAAACTTCTATAGAAGATTTTAATCTAAATTCTTTGTTCCTTCTTCTTTCAATAAGGTTTCTTTCCTCTTCCTTTTTTAATATCAACCTTAACCTTAACTCATTGGCTCTATCATAGGCATTTTTTATATCTTCTTCTGTGTATATGTTGAAATTTTTACTTACAGTAGATAAGTAATCCCTTCCTTTTCTATCTTCAATCTCTAGTAAGTCTACTTCTTTTATAGTCTTGTCTACTTTTTCTCTAATTTTCTCTAACTCTTCTTCTATTTTTTTGCATTCATTCCTAGCGTGTTCTACTATTTCTATTATTTCTTCTTTGCTTTTTTCTATAGTACAAATGGTTTCATGTAATATTTCATTTATTCTATCAACTTTAGTAGAATCCTTCCCCATGATATACACCTCTAATTTCTATAAATCCAACATTTCTATTTCATCTTTTTCTTCATCAGTTAATACCTTTTCTAAATCTAATAAAATTAATAATCTATCGTCAACCTTTCCTACGCCAATAATGTACTTCCTATCCACTCCAGAAATTATATCAGGAGCCGGATCTATTTGATTTTCTTCCAATCTCAATGTTTGAGAAGCTTCATCAACAACAAATCCAATTTCCTTGTTTCCCAAAGTTATTACTATTATCCTTGTATCTTTTGTTACCTCCTGGGCACCCAATTTAAATCTTCTCTTTAAATTTATTACAGGGATTACATTTCCTCTATAATTAATGATACCTTCAATAAAATTAGGTGTAT
>JAAZMG010000006.1 GCA_012798935.1 Tissierellia bacterium
ATAATAAGTGGTGTTTACTCCCATGGCTTCAGCAGCTATTTCGTCTTCTTTAATGGCAACACATGCCCTACCGTGATAAGAATTATTAAAATGATTAATCAATACAACTGTAGCTACTGTCATAAAGAAAACCCAATTCCAATTTGTATATTGGGGAATATCATTGAAGCCTATGGCTCCTCCTATATAGTCTATATTTAAAGCTATAATCCTTATAATTTCACCAAAACCAAGGGTAGCAATAGCAAGATAATCTCCTTTTAACCTTAAAGTTGGAATTCCAATAAGGACTCCCGCTAAAGCTGCTGTAACTCCTGATACTAATATAGCCACTATAAAAGGTTGCCCTAATTTAGCCGTAAGTATGGCTGAAGTATATGCTCCTATTGACATAAAAGCTGCATGGCCTAAGGAAAATTGACCTGTAAAACCTGTAATTAAATTTAGACCAACGGCTAAAATAATATTGATTCCTATAATTGTAATATTTAATTGTAAATAGGAGTCGATAATGCCTATATTTGATAGGATTTTAATCGACAAATAAAGCAATATCAACCCCAAAATACTTATAATTTTTTTTTGACTAAACCTTTTCATTTTACCTTTGCCTCCTATACTTTTTCCCTTGTAGTCTTGCCTAATAGCCCGTTAGGTTTTACCAAAAGGACTATAATTAGTATTGTAAAAGCTACTGCATCTTTAAATACTGAACCTCCATAGGCACTTACCATAGTTTCTATCATCCCGAGGAAAAAGCCTCCAAATACAGCTCCAGGAATTATACCAATTCCTCCTAAAACTGCTGCAACAAAAGCCTTTAGCCCAGGTCCTGTTCCCATAAGAGGATTTATAGTATTATAATAAACTCCTACAAGAACTCCAGCTGCTCCTGCTAATGCTGAGCCTATAGCAAAAGTATATGATATAACTTTATCTACATTAATCCCCATAAGTTCAGCTGCTTCCTTATCAAGGGATACTGCTCTCATTGCTTTACCTATTTTAGTCCTATGAACAATATATTGAAGTCCAATCATCAATAAGATGGTGATTGCTACTATATATATATTTTTCATATCTAGTATAATACTACCATCTAAGAAAGTTAATTTTTTATTTGTTACAACCTCTGGGAATGTTCTAGTATCTGGTGTTACAAAATACATCATAGTATATTGTAAAAACAAAGATACACTAATAGCAGTAATAAGGGCTGCTATTCTTGTTGAATTTCTAATTGGTTTGTAGGCTACCTTTTCAACAACCATCCCAAGGATGCTACAAACTACCATGGAAATTAACAAGGAAGGTAAAAAACCTAATCCAGCAAAGGTTGTTAATGCAAATCCTACATAAGCTCCTACCATATAGATATCTCCATGGGCAAAATTTATTAAATTTATAATGCCATATACCATAGTATAACCAAGAGCTATTAAGGCATATATACTTCCTAGTGATACTCCGTTTATTAATTGTTGTAATAATTGTCCCATTTTTGTAACTCCTTTTCTTTTAGAACAAAGTCTTTAAGGGACAATTCCCTAAAGACCTTGTTCTATAATATTATTTTGGATCTAATTTTTTTAGGAAGGTGGGTACTCCATCTTTCATCTCTATAACTGTCACAGATTTTACTGGATTATGGTTTTCATCTATAGAGAAAGTACCTGTAACACCTTTGAAATCTTTAGTTTCTGCTAAAGCGTCTTTTAATTTAGCTGGGTCAGCTTCTCCAGCTCTTTCAAGAGCATCTTTTAAGAAATAAGCTAAGTCATACCCTAGAGCATTAAAAGCATCTGCTTCTTTACTATATTTTTCTTTGAAACTTTGGTTAAATTTAACTACTTCTTCTGAGTCATCCATTGGAGAATAATGGCTTGAGTAGTAAACATCATTTAAAACATCTTTTCCTGCTATTTCAGTAAGCTTTGGAGATTCATATCCATCAGCACCAAGTATAGGTACATTTAATCCTAATTCTCTTGCCTGTCTAACTATTAACCCAACTTCCTCATAATAACCAGGTACGAATAAAATTTCAGGATTCAATCCTTTAAGATTTGTTAAAACAGCTTTAAAATCTGTATCCTTAGCCTGATAGGCTTCCTCTGTTAATATTGTTCCACCTAGTTCCTCAAAGGTTTCTTGGAAGTTCTTTGAAAGCCCTTTGGCATAATCACTTGTATTATCGCTTAAAATTGCTGCATTTTTGGAACCTAAATCGTTAAATGCAAATTCCGCCATCATAACCCCTTGGAAAGAGTCACTAAAACAGGTCTTAAATATATACTCTCTTACATTTCCATTGCTATCGATTGTTATATCATCTGCCGTAGCTGAAGCCGATATTAAAGGGATTTTATTCTGCATTGCAGCAGGAGATGCAGCTTTTGTATTTCCTGATGTAGCAGGACCTAATAAAGCAACCACATTATCCCTAGTAGCTAATCTTGTAGAAACATTAGCTGATTCTGTATCTTCTGATTTATTATCGACTTTAACAGCCTCTATTTGTTTTCCTAGTACTCCACCACTTCCATTTATCTCTTCTAAAGCTAATTCAATACCATCTGTCAAGCCTTGCCCATAGGTGGCAACTGCTCCTGATAGTTCATAATTCAATCCGACTTTTATAGTATCTGAGTCAGCATTAGCATCATTTGCTGGTTTTGATGTACATCCTACAAAAAGACTTAATGTTAAAATCAACGACAATATTACTAATAGATTTTTTTTCATAATAAAACACCTCTCCTAATTATAATTTTTTAAATAATATCCTTTGAGTCTAATGCCATCTTCATCTTGATCTATATTAATCATACTTATTTCCCCCTTTTTCTTAAAAATTGAAAATTTGTACCAAAAAGCCTCTATATGTATATAAAAACATATAGAGGCTCCTATAGCGTTACCACTCTATTTTATAATTATCTCACGATAATTACCTCACCAGGTTCTATAGGTTTTAACAATAAAGCTTGATTTAAATCCTATCTTAAACCCTGGCCTTTTAACGGGGCCTGCCGATATAGCTTACTTAGTTCAGCTATATAACTCCGAAGTGATTGTTCCCTATTAAGCCAATACTGGTTCTCACCTAATCCAGCTCTCTGTACTTGATTTTATTAATAGTTCACTCTTCATCTCAGTTTTTATTTATAAACTATTGAACAAGATTGCAATCTTTATTTTGTAATTAGATAACACTATAGCACGATAAAACATTCTTGTCAATATCTTTTTTAA
>JAAZMG010000076.1 GCA_012798935.1 Tissierellia bacterium
ATGCTTCAGGCTGCAGAATATGTAGAGGCAGTTCAGTCTAGACAAGGTTTATATATAGCTTGCTTGGAAGAAATAGCATGGCGTAGAGGTTTTATAAATGATGATGAATTAAGAAAAATTGGAGAAAACTTAAAGATGACAGATTATGGGAAGTATATATTGTCTTTATTAGATTATTAGGAGGAAAGCAAATAAAATGAAAACAATATTAGTAACAGGTGGGGCAGGTTTTATAGGTAGTAATTTTGTAAAAACAATGCTCGACAAATATCCTAATTACAAAATAATAAATATAGATGCACTTACATATGCAGGTAATCTTGAAAATTTAAAAGATATTGATTACAATGAAAATTATACTTTTATAAAAGCAGATATAAGGGCTAGGCAAAAGATAGATAAGATATTTGAAACTTATGATATTGATATGGTTGTGAATTTTGCAGCAGAATCCCATGTTGATAGGAGTATTGTAGAACCAGAAATATTTTTAACAACTAATGTAATAGGAACTCAAGTTCTATTAGATATAGCTAAAAAACATTGGAATTTAAATCCTAAGGATAAATATTGCAAGGAATACAAAGAAGGAGTTAAGTTTCTTCAAGTATCTACTGATGAAGTGTACGGAGCTTTAGGTAAAACAGGAATGTTTGTAGAGACCATGCCTTTAATGCCTAATAATCCATATTCAGCATCAAAGGCAAGTGCGGATATGATAGTAAGGTCATACTATGAAACATTTGGTATGCCAATAAATATAACTCGTTGTTCTAACAACTATGGTCCATATCAGTTTCCAGAAAAATTGATACCTCTTATGATAAATAACTGTTTAAAGGGAAAGGAATTGCCTGTATATGGTGATGGTATGCAAATAAGAGATTGGTTGCATGTATTAGTTCATTGTATAGCTATAGATACTGTATTACACAAAGGTGTAGTTGGAGAAGTTTATAATATTGGTGGAAATAATGAAAAGGCGAATATAGATATAGTCAAACTTATTATAAAGACTTTAGGAAAATCAGAGGATTTAATTACATATGTAAAAGATAGGCCAGGTCATGATAGAAGATATGCTATTGATAATACTAAAATTACAACTGAATTAGGGTGGGAACCACAATATACCTTTGAAAAAGGAATAAAAGAAACTATAGATTGGTATTTAGATAATATAGATTGGATTGAAAATATTGTATCAGGTGATTATATGAGATATTATGAAAGCATGTATGGAGAAGTTTACTAAAGTCAGATATATTTTCCATCCCCTTTTACAATATTTAATAGACTGGGGAAAACATAAATCAAAAACTATATAAAATAAAAGATTTAATTGAAAAACCAAATATAGAAGAATCGCCTTCAAATGCTGCTATACTAGATAGATATATTATTGAACCAGAAATATTTGAAATTCTTGAATTTACCAAACCAGGAGCAGGTGGAGAAATTAATTAACCGATGCACTAAAGGAATTATCTACTAAGCAAGATATATATACTCGTATTTTTGAAGGTAGAAGATATGATATAGGTAAAAAACAAGAAAAATTATCAAGAAGTTGGAGTATCTAGGAAGCAATAAAAGCAAACGTACACTTGAACATAAAGATACTAAAACTATAGAAAATTATTGTATATTGAAAGCATTAAATCTATTTTAGCTTTTTACAAATCTATAATAGATTATACTAACTACTCTACAAGTAGAAGTACTTGTAGAGTAAATTTTCTTCAAAAAAAGAAGGACTTCCTACAACTATATCGAAATATTCAATAGGGTATATTTATGGTAAGATATCTATTGGAAGTGAGAATGGATTATCCATTTAGGAAAGTAATGGTATAAACTTAAGCGATATGGATATAGATAAACATAAAGAAATTATTATAAGAATAGATTTTAGCATATAAAAAATTAATAAGATTGGAAAAGTTATTAAAAAAATCATACGGGGTGATATAAAATGAGAAAAGAAGCAACTCTAGAGCAATGGAAGGAATTATATGAAGTTGCAGCTAATATTAAAGAGCTTAAACCGTGGGACTACTTATGGGATATAGATATTATTACATTGGCATTACCAAATAGGGAACCTATCTGTTGTAGTATAATGGGTGGTGGAGGAGAATGTTTTGGCGTATTGGCTTATATAGGCTATGATGCCATAAACGATTTTTATAATATGCTTGAAAGGGATGATATTCCACCTGAGCAAATGTATAGATATCAGGATAACAATGTTATAGCATGTTATTTTGGAAGTAGAGATGAACTAACATCGAGGGAATTAAAGATTATTAAAGATTTAGGATTGAAATTTAGGGGTAAGAATAATTGGATTTATTTTCATTCTTTTAAAAAAGGATATGCCCCATATATTTTAGATCAGGAAGAGGTTTTACAGGAAACTGAAATTTTAAAGCATCTTTATATGTCTCTAACAGCATATATTAAAAAAGGTTTAGAAGTTGATTTTGAAAAAGGAAACACCCTAATGAGAATGTATAATCCAAAAGATGAATTGTGGATGAACTTTGAAGCACCTTTACAAATTCCTGAAAAAAGACATATTGCACCTGTTTTAGAAGATGAACTTTTAATATCAAAGTTGGGCAAAATGAAACAAATTAAAAGGGTTTGGGAACTGGACATAGCCTATTTAGGTTCTATTATTAATGATAAAAAGTATGAAAGGCCAGTTTTCGGAAGGGTATGTATATTGGGAGATAGCGAAACTGGTATTGTAATAAATCAAAATATGGTAGCGCCTACAGATGATGACATTCAAACTATTTTTAATGTAGTAATTCCTCCAATTATGGAATTGGGTAAACCACAAAAGATATTAGTAAGAGATGAATATATATATTATATTTTAAAGGATTTATGCCACAGAACTAAAATAAAACTTGAGATAAAAGGAAGATTAAATGTTGTTGATTCATTTATACATGAATTTTCAACCTTTGGATTTTAGGCATATAAATTAAAAGATTTGTATTTAAAACAATTTAAAAAGTTAGGAATTCAAATGGAAGAATTAAAAATAGAATAGGAAAAAGGGATATGAAATATTGTTTAATATAAAGGCTTCTAATGAATTGTAAGCTTATATGGAGGGATTAATTTGAAAATAGATTATCATGTACATATAACACCACCAGAACTTATAAAAGAATGGAGGAAAATTGCTGAAAAAGAAGATTATTTTAAACTTCTAAGTGAAAGCCCAGTAAATAAGTTTGCAACTGCCGAAGATGTTGTAAAAGAACTAGAAAGATCTGGAGTTGATAAGGCCGTGGTCTTTGGTTTTGCTTTTAGGGATATGGGGCTTTGTAGATATGTAAATGATTATGTGATTGAATCTGTGAGTAAATATCCTGATAAGTTTATAGGTTATATTTCAGTTATGCCAAAGGCTAAGGATTTAGAACAAGAAATAGATAGGTGTATAGATAAAGGCCTATGTGGAATAGGAGAGCTTTTTCCCTATGGACAAGGCTTTGATATTTCAAATTTTGATGAAATAAAAAATCTATCCAACTTTTCTATAGAGCGAAATCTACCAGTAATAATTCATACCAATGAGCCAGTAGGCCATTATTATAGTGGAAAAACCGACACAACACCAGTTAAAGCTTATGAATTTGCTGCAAAATTTCCAGAGTTAAAAATAATATTTGCCCATTGGGGTGGCGGGCTTCTATTTTATGAATTAATGCCAGAAATAAAGAAACAGAATAAAAATGTTTATTACGATACAGCTGCATCACCTTTTTTATATGATAAAAAAATATATAAAGTTGCTAAAGAAATTGGAGTGCTAGACAAAATACTTTTTGGAAGTGATTATCCATTGATTCCTATGAAACGGTATATTAAAGAAATTGAAAGTTCAGGATTAGCTTCGGAGGGACAAGCTAAGATATTTGGTGAAAATGCTCAGAAATTATTGGATATGCAACAGGAAAGTGTAGCAACCCCACATTAGCCAACGAACACTTATTGAAATATGTATCCTCCGAAATCCATGGAATAAGTTCGTAAGTTAGTGCCGAGTTGCTATATTTACTACCGTAGCAGCCATTTCAATATTTTGCTGGGCAGATGGATCCGAGAAGTAGCAGCGGCTTGTGAAGGGGCTACTATGGCTGGCGCTACATCCTTTTTAATATAATTTTAACTATCTACCTACAAAAAACAACAAATATTTCCCAGGAAAACTAATTGCTTAAATATGACACTTAACCTAATTTACGAATGTATTCATAACATTTTAAAAAAGGGAATCCCCTTGTAGTGGCATATGGACTTTTTTTCTATAAAACAAAAAACGCATAGATTAGCACAATATCCCATTTTATCTCTAATATATTTAGTATTATAATAATGATTTCATTTTTATAAAGTACTTTAAATAAATCCTTGATTCTATTATGGAACCAAGGATTTATAATTACATAAATTCATAGACTTATAGATTAATATCCGTTGTACATCTCAGCCTCTTCTTTAGTTTTATGAACAGTACCATGGGGATGGGCAGGTGGTGCATAGATAGAATATAGTTTAAGGGGAATACAACCTGTATTGATAAGATTGTGCCATTTACCAGCAGGTATAAATATTACATAATCGTCATAAACTCTTTCTTGAAAATATAAATTATCCCTATTGTCTCCCATCAAGACTAGACCTTGCCCTTCTTCGATTCTTATAAATTGATCAAGATTAGGATGCATCTCTAAACCTATATCATCTCTAGGATTGATGCTCATTACAGTAAGCTGCAAATAATTCCCTGTCCATAGGGCAGTTCGGAAAGTGTAATTTTGCTTAGTAGCTTCTTTAATATTAACTACATAGGGATTTGGTCCATGGTCGCTTA
>JAAZMG010000077.1 GCA_012798935.1 Tissierellia bacterium
AATTTTCGTTCTATATAATCTTGTAAAAGCAAATCACCTATAGTTACTTTTCCTTCTTCATATAAGTCTGGCATAACCCTAAAAAAATTGATTACAAGTTTGTTTTCATCAATTATATATTCATCTAAATGACCAGGAATAAAAATTACCTCTATTTGATCATATTCAATATCGCCACTTATGCTATTCAATTTGTCAATTAATCCATTTAAGTTTAGTGTTTTTAGAGGTTTAACCATCATATTAGTAAATTCCAGGTCCTCTAACATCCACATATTATTATTCCAATACTTTCTATCCTTTTTACTTTCACTATTAAGCACTTCTCTATTAGAAATAGCACTAAGTACTTTTCTTACGGATTCCTTGTCAAATTCTTCACCGTATAGATATTCCATTTCTGGAAAATCTCCTATGCTTAGTATATAGGGTTCCCCTACCTTTTCTTTTTCACTAGTGGCTTGCCAATAGTATAACATTGCCTCTACAACATCTAAATTTACCTTTATTCTCTTAATCATACTAACACTCCTCGTATATTTCTATTGTTATCTTCTATACTATTATACACCTATTAAAAGTTTTTTTATGCTTTTTTTAATTTCTTTTCAATGTTATACCTTTATTACAGATTGATCAATGGTATTATGGATTTAAAACAATGCTTATTTTAGACATTCATTATTAAAGCTATAAACTCTAAATCCTCTGCCCCATTATTTTCTAAGGAGTGACCTTCTCCACTTTTACATAAAGTAAAGTCTCCTTCCTTTACTATTACCTCTTCTCCATTGTCACTATAAAGTCCTTCTCCTTTGAGAAAATAATAAGTTTCCTGTTCCCCTTCATGAACATGAAATCCTATTGAATGACCTGGTTTAAGTATGTTTTTTGCATATACCCTTCCCTTGCCGTTAAAATCTTCTGCATCCAATAGATGGACTCTATTCACTACCCCTTCGCCTTCCATTAATCTTTCAACAGTATCAGTTTTTAATTCATTTGCTCTTTTGATCATTAAAAATTCCTCCTTTTTGTCTTAATATTTATTTTGTTTTAAATTATAAGGCTCTAATTAACCCCATATTTTATAATTTCTACTAAATTATTTTTCAAACCCTTTCCTCGTATGTAATTATGGCTAAATAAATATTGCCATGTTGTGTATATTCAATATCTATTATCTCTAACAAGGTTTCTTCATTTTCCAGAATCCACTGGTTTACCTTCTCTTCAAGGCTTGAGCCATCATCATAATCCACCATAGACACATATTTCATCTTAATCTCTCCTTTAAAAATTAGTCATAACCAGTATATTCATTAAAATAATATAATTGCCTAATTTTTAAACTAGAGTAGATTAATTAGCCTTTATTTGACTTTTTATTTTAATATTGCATTAGTCACTTCTGCTGCATGATAAGAGCTTCTCACTAAAGGTGATGATGCCACAAACTTAAACCCTAGTTCCATTCCAATTTCCTCATACCTTTTAAATTGATCCGGATGAATATATTCAATAACAGGGTGATGATTTTTAGAAGGAGCTAAATACTGTCCTATGGTTAACATATCACAGTCTACTTTTAATAAATCCTTCATAAGTTCTATAACTTCTTCTTCCTTTTCCCCAAGACCTAACATGATCCCTGATTTTGTTAAAATATCCTTGTCCATTTTTTTAACATTTTCTAGTAGTTTTAATGACCTTTCATATATAGCCATTGGCCTAACTGTAGAATAAAGTCTCGGTATAGTTTCTACATTATGATTTATAACCTCTGGTTTAGCCTTTACCACTTTTTGTAAAGCCATTTCATCTCCCTTAAAATCTGGTATAAGAACTTCCACTATTGTATCATTATTCATATCCTTTATACTTTCAATTACTCTTACAAAGTGACCTGCCCCACCATCTTTTAAATCATCTCTTGTAACAGATGTTATTACTACATATTTAAGCCCTAATTCATTAACCGCATTAGCCACATTTATAGGTTCTTCTTCATCAACAAGCTCAGGTTTTCCTTTTGTTACATTGCAAAATTTGCAATTTCTAGTACATTGACTGCCTAATATCATAAATGTAGCAGTTTTTTTGCTAAAACATTCCATTATATTAGGACAATTAGCTTCCTTACATACTGTATTTAAGGAAAGCCTGTTTAAAATTTCATTTACAGCATTTGACTCTGCACCATTAGGTATTTTTACTTTCAGCCAATCTGGCTTTCTAATTCTCATGAAAAGTTCCCCCTTATTGTCAAATATATATTATTCAATAATTTATTTCACTTTTATACCATTTTCAACAAACTCAATTTTTCCTTCCTTTAACAATCTTCCTACTGCCTTTTTAAACGCAGATTTGCTCATATTTAATTCTCTTCTTATTTCTTGAGGAGAACTATAATCATTCAATAGAAGTATACCTCCGTTTTTTATAGTTTTACTTAAAATCTTTTCTGCATCTCCTTCTATTTCCATATAGGCTTTATCCTTTAAACTAAGATCTAATTTGCCATCTTCTTTTACCCTTGCTATTCTTACATCTACAACTTCTCCTTCTACATATACCCCTATTAATTCTTTTTTAGGTATTAATCCTTCATATTTGTTATCTACTGCTACAAAAGCTCCAAATTCATCATTTATACTATATATAGTACCCTTAGCCCAATCATTTTCTTTATAAGGGGAATCATTTCTTAAAAAATCTCTAATCTTCATAGTCCCACAAAGTCTGTCACTTTTATCTATATAAAGACCTATTAAGTATTCTCTACCTTTTTCCAATTTTACCGATTGCTCTTTAAAAGGTAGAAATAAATCCTTTTCCAATCCCCAGTCTAAAAATGCACCTATTTTAGTTATATCCACTACCTGCAAAGGAGCAATTTCTCCTAAAGTTAGCTTAGGCTTTTTGGTAGTTGATATAAATCTATCCTGAGAGTCCTTATAGATAAATACTTCTATCTCATCTCCTACCTTTATACCTTCTGGTATTTCCTTTTTAGGTAATAGTACATCTTCCTCATCCCTTCTACTATCTTTAGTGTTTAAAAACATACCTATAGAAGTATTCCTTTTAACTTCCAATTTTTGTATTTCACCAAGTTCTATCATACATACACCTCTTTGTTATATTTCATAGTATAGAATATAAGAATATATCTATACAATTATCTACATAGCTTATTATAACACAGTATTAGAATTGTTAGCATAAATGGTTTAGAAATTAATTAAAAAGAGTATACCATAGCAACAGTAGAATAAACTGTAACAATATCTATAGTCATACAAAAACACCTTGTAAAATTTCATTTTACAAGGTGTTTTTCATATATTGAATCTTTAAAGAGCTATAAACCCTTCAATAAACCTATTTGATTACTTGGCATTTTCAAGGGCATCTAGCAAGGAATCAACGTAATCTTGGCCTATGTCTTCACCTATTGCATCATAAACTTCTTGTGCTTCTTCTAATACTTGGTCTATAAAG
>JAAZMG010000078.1 GCA_012798935.1 Tissierellia bacterium
CCTCATGACTACCATTTTTCTCCAATGTGTAAATTATTAAATCATCTCTAATCTGATCTATTTCTTTTTTTATTTCATTTTTCTTATTTTCATTATTTTCTGCAAATAATCTGCTTTGTAACTCAAACATTTCATCTAATAATTTATCCGTATAGTCTATCAATAAGTCCATTTGTATTTGTTTTGGCTTTAATCCTTCTTTACTACCATTTCCTATTTTGTGTTTGTCTAATATGGTTTTATCAAAAAGTTTTATTCCTTCATATTCATCTATTAAACTATTGCCTACTAAGATATTAGAATCTAAATTTGGTAGTGGCTGAGGTTTTGGGTATTCTTCATCTATCTCTTGTTCTACTATTATAGATAACCATAGTCTTAGCTTTGCAATATCTACAGCACTTGGCTCTATATCTACTGCAAATATCGAATTTTTTATAGTATCTAGTTTCATTTTATATGGTGAACGCCAACTTCTAATAAAATTTTCTCCATATCTTCTATCAAACTTACCCTCTTTGTCTTTTATTATCATATATTCAGTAATATTATTTCGTGCTTTCATTATTTCATTTAACATTCCCAAGGGAAATGCTCCAGAACCTACTGCTGGATCAGCAATTCTTACATTTTCTAAGGCTTTGTCTATTTGTCCTATATTATTAAGTATACTATCTTTAATGCTATAGTCCTTACTTCTATTAGCTTTAGCACTACTATCTACATCTTTAAGCAATTCCCCATAAAGTATAAATTCTCTCATATCTTTATAAGGTACATCTACTTCATTTACTAAATAATTAATCAAACTTTCCTGGCACATATAATGTACAATTTCTCTGGGAGTATAAAACGCCCCTTTAGATTTCCTATCAGTAACCTCTAATAAATTTTCAAATATCTTTCCTAGCATTTCTGGATCAACAGCAACTTCCTTTTCTAAAGGCTCGTTTTCATTTATTGTAAAATTATATCTATCAAAAATATCAATTATACCATCAGCTTCTCTATCGTTTTCATCTTTTTTATTTGTAAATATTTCATTTGGAATTTCAAATTTCACATCTTTCCAATGATAGCCTTCTAATGGCTCAAATAATCCTCCATTTAAAAATGGAATTTTACAATTAAATCTTTTATAATAATCATTTTTACGTTTTGTATTTAATCCTTCATAGAAAAATGGTTCTAGATAATCATTAAAGAATCTTAATTCCGTATTAGTTACACAATACTCACATAATTTTGAAATAAATTTTCGATTCCCAGTTCCCCAAAGCATATCATGTTCAGTTCCTACAAAGCAATCTGACAATAAATCTGCTTCATGATTAGTCATTTCTTTTCCTATAAGTATAGTATTTAATCGTCTCTTCCCACTTTGTTTTACAAAATACTTTTCCAGAACTATTTTATTAGCTTCTTCAACTGATTGATAAATCTTCTGATATTCGGATTCTAGTAATTCTCTATCTCCTGGCAATAACGTTACACCCAACCAACCCTTCTTTTGGATAAAATATAGAAAAGCCAATTGCCCCATTAGTTTTTTAGAAAACTGTTCTGCAAACTTTTCAACTTCAAAACCTAGTCTTTCTGATTCTGATATAAACTTTTCATCATTTTCTAGAAATTCTTTTAATTGAAGATACTTTTCTTTGTATTGATTAAAGAAATCATTTGTAACTCTTTCAACGCTAAAAGCTTCTTCTATTTCATCTAATGTTGGATTACTTTTGTCATCTTTGAATAATGGAAACAACTGAGCCTCTGCTGTATGCTTGGGCTCATCCTCTCCTACTAAATAGGAATACCTTCTGGCTGGTGTTAAATCAATATCTAAACCCTTTTCCGTTAAAGTATAGTCCAGACGAACAAAAGATAATCTCCAATTAGGTTGATTTTCTGAATAAAATGCAACTATAGCTGCATTGTAATCATAAGTATCTAAAATTTTAGATACAAAGTTTCTTTGCATACTTCTAGCTAATTCTACAGATCTACCTTTTTTTAGTTCAACAGCTAATACGATAAGTTTATTTCCATTTTCATCTACATATTCTGCTATCCTATAGTAGCATTGTACATAGTCATCATATTCTCGCCATATACCAGTTTGCCTTGTAGCTGGTAACATATCTGGTCCGTTAAAAAATTCTCTTGTAAATTTTTTAAATCTTCCAATGTCAAAAAAGTTGTCTAAAGCATCCTTTAATATTTTATATTTTGCAGTATCCATATTTTATTCTTCCCCCTTTTTTAGATATGAAGAAAGTATTACTTTTGTGTTACCAGAAATATTGATTTTCTTGTCTTCTCTTCGTGTTTCAAGATATTTATTTGGTACTAAACTAATAATTTGATAATAAATCCTTAAAGAATCTGTAATCCCTTTTATCTGTTTTAATACATCCTTTGTAATGCTCGCTGGAATATTACCATCTTCCCAAACTTTAATTAATTTATCTATAGTTTCTTCTTCTTTATCTGTAAATCTCGTATCTTTTCTTAAAACCCTCAATATTCTAATTATCTTTAAATCGTTCCCTGTTTTTGTTGGTTTTTCATTATCAATTATTTCTTCTGTTAATGCTATTTCAAAGGCCAATTTATTGAGTTCTAAGTGATCGAAATATTCTTTTGGTGGAGTAATCTTTTTTTCGTCTTTATCTACCCTTAAATATTTCATAGCTTCATAAAAATATATTTCTTCCGAATCTTCTCCATTGGATATAAAGAATTTTTTTAATCCACCTTTTCTTAAAAAGGTAATAGTCTGATCTTGTTCTAACTTAGGTATTACTCTTCCTGATTTGGATTTTTGAGGCAATTTCTTTATTTTTTCATATAATTGTTTCTCATTATCTCTAACATCCCTTATGATATTTAAGTATTCTAACTCTGATTGCCCATGTTCTTCTTCCATTTCTAATCCTTCTTTATTATTTAATTTATGATAGAGATTATGAGAAGTAACTTCTTCATCCTCCGAAAGGTACTTAAAATCTTCTCCTAATGTATCATGAAATGCCTGTATTTTTAACATTATGTTTTCTTCTAG
>JAAZMG010000079.1 GCA_012798935.1 Tissierellia bacterium
AATAAACAATAGAGAAACTATATTACTCGACGCTAATTGTTTTATTACAAATGATATTAAATTAAAAAGTGTATGTAGTCAAGAGAATATAGAAACAATAGCTATAGAAGATATAGAGGATTAACCAGCAGGTTTATTATGTTAGAAAACCTATTGGTTTTTATTTTTATTATATATTTATTACCAAGTAAATTTTGCTAGTAGAACCGATACGGTGAACTGTATCATAAGTAGGATAAGCTATTTTTACTATATAAATGCAACCTTTTTTGTGCCTATATAGTATCAATAATAGAGGTGGTGATTGATTATGTTTAGAAAATTATATAAAGAAGCAAATAATGATATTGAAGTGGATAAATCTCTAAAAGAATCTACTATAAACAAGATGCTAAATACAAATGTAAATAAAAAAAGACCTAAAAATATTTTTAAATTTGCTACAATAATGGTAGTTATAGTAATAGCTCTATTTAGTTTCTTTATTAAGATTAATAAGATGAATACCTATGCCATAGCAGAACCAACATATCCAACAAAAATTAAATTTGATGATTTAGATGAAAAGATAAATAGAAGAGAAAACACAGATGAAAATTTTTTAAAAAATCTTAAGGATTTTTCAATTAAATCATCTTCATTAGTATTAAAGGAAACAGATAAAGATAAAAACATTCTTTATTCTCCAATAGGTTTATATATGGCCTTATCTATGGCTTCTGAAACAGCTAATGAAGATACTCAAAAAGAGATTTTAGAAGCATTAAATATGGATAATATTGAAATGGTAAGAAGTGAAACGGGGAAATTGTTTGGAAGACTTTATTATCATAATGAAATAGGGAAACTAAGCCTTGGGAACTCTTTATGGCTAAACAATGATGTTAAATTTAATAGTGATTTACTGGATCTATTGGCAAAAGAATATTATGCTAGCTCCTTTAGTCTTGATTTTAATGATAGAGAAAGTTCTAAAAGAATTAGTAAATGGGTTTCAGAACAAACAGGTGGGAAACTTGGAAAAGATCCTGATGATTTTTCTTTTAATTCAGATGATGTAATGACATTAATAAATACCATATATTTTTATGATGAATGGGTAGATAGTTTTAATGTTAAAAATACAATGAAAGATGAATTTTATCTTGCAGATGGAAGCACAGTTAAATCTGATTTTATGAATATGACCTATGGTAGTCACGGTTTTGTAGGTGTTGATGGTTATACTGTTTCTCATCTTAACTTAAAGAATGGTGGTCAAATGGTATTTGTTTTACCTGATGAAGGAGTGCCTCCATATGATATTATATCAGACCCAGAATTGTTGGATGAAGCTCTGAATTCATTATCAACAGATGAAAGGCAGATGGGAGAAGTTATATTTAAAATTCCTAAATTTAATTTTTCTTCAAATCTTGAGCTAAAAGATATTTGTAAAACTTTAGGTATGGAAAATGCTTTTGAAATGACAGCTGATTTCACTAATCTTTCGGATACTAAACCCTTATTTATTTCAGATATTAAACAAGATTCAGCTATATCGATTGATGAGAAAGGCGTGGAAGCTACAGCTTTTACCCAAATAGACTATTGTAGAGCAGCACAGCCAGATGGAAAAGCTGAAATGATACTAAACAGACCTTTTATATTTGCAATAACAGGAGTAGATGGGTCACCTTTATTTATTGGAATTATTAATAATCCAAGGATAGAATGATAATTTACATTATATGTAATAGATAATATGATATAATAATATTACTATATCAATATAAGGTGATAATTATGGCATTAAAGAAACAACTAGAAGATAAAATTTTTGATATGGAAAAGGTTGCTATAGCTTTTGATATTGAACCTTTCGATATATATTTTTTAGGAGGGGCTGCTTGTATATTAGGGGAATATACTGAAAGGGCCACAAGGGATTTTGATTTTATAGATTTAAATTATCCTTCTAAACTAGGGAGAGTTTTTGTACAATTAAGGCATTTCGATATGTTAGAATATGAAAGCACTATAATATCACCTAAATATAAGGAAAGAGCTATAAAGCTAAACAAATTTAAATATTTAAATGTGTATTTATTATCCCCTGAAGATATAATTGTAAGCAAAATAATCAGACTGGAACAAAAAGACATAGAGGATATAGATGAACTTATAGATATAGCTGATAAAGAATTAATAAATCTAGTCATAGATGAGGTATTGTTGAGAGATAATTTATATGAATCTAAAAAAAATCAATTTATAAAAAGATTACCACAGTTTAGGGAGAGATACTATGTATAGAATAGTATGTGAAAGCTATGAAAACTATAAAAGTGACTTTTTACCCAATAATACTAATGATTATAGATATAGAATTACTAAACCCCTAGAATTAATATTAGATTTATCCTTATATGAAGAGGAAAAAAACAATAATACTATTAATTATCAGAAATTGGAGCACTTTATATATTTATTAAAGAAGAATATTCATAAATATCCTAATTTTAAGTCATTTTTATGGAGCTTGGAATCAAGAGATATTTATGGTAGGGATTATGGTGTACTAAGTGAAGAGGAATTTTCTGAATTGCAAAAGATTGTAAATATGTTTTTGAAGTTATCATATTGGGGATAGGGATTATAAAGCGATAATAAATTAATTTTTTAAGTTTTTAATAATGTTGGAACAGGAGCATTAGGTTTATGTGATAAAACCTAATGCTTTAATTTTAGCAGCCTATATCAACTACTAAATATATCTTATTTATTTTGCGAGTAGAGTCCATAGCCACTTAGTGTAAAATAATTGTAGGACAAAAACAAAAAAATATAGAGAATAATTCTCCGTTTGATATAATGTAATCATCCAAAATCACAAAACGGAGAATATTCTCTATGAATAATATATACAGTTAATAGTCCAAAAAGTTAAGAGGAAAATTGAAAAAGGCGTAATTAAAGATAGTAAATATGTAAAAATAATAACTGATCATCTTAGTAGCTATTTAGCCTCTAATCATCTTGGACAATCGCACACGATTATAGTAAAATATAATCAATGGGAGGTTGCCAAAGTGAGAAGTAAAAATATAAGATATTCAGAATAATTTAAACATCAAATTGTTAAAGAAGTGGGGGAAGCCGGTAATGTAACTTTGGTAGCAAGAAAGCATGATATAGTTCCAGGTACAGTAACAAGATGGGTTGGAGTATAATTATAAATATGAAATGGTAGGTATGAGAGTCTACAAAGCTAATGATGGTAGCACAAAAGAATATTATAGAAAACTTGGATCTGAAATAAAAAGGGAAGAGAGAATTCTAGAACTTATTGAAAAAAATAATAAATAGCGTAAAAAGAACTTATAGTTATATATAATCAATAAAAAATATAAAACATGGGGGGATTTATCAATGCATAATGTTAGAGAGGTAACTAAGGATCTATATTGGATAGGTGGCAATGATCGCCGACTTGCTCTTTTTGAAAATATTCATCCTATCCCAGAAGGTATCTCCTATAATTCATATTTGCTTTTAGATAAGGAGACTGTACTTGTGGATACAGTAGATTGGTCAGTATGTCGTAAATTTATAGAAAATATAAAGTATATTTTAGGAGATAGGCCTTTAGATTATATGGTAATAAATCATATGGAACCAGATCATGCAGGATGTATAGGCGAAGTAGTATTACACTATCCAGATGTAAAAATCATAGGAAATAAAAAGACTTTTGACTTCATGAAGCAATTTGGTTTTAAAGTGGATGAAAACGCAATAGAGGTTAAAGATGGAGACTCTATGTCCTTTGGAGAACATGAACTTATATTTATATCTGCTCCAATGGTGCATTGGCCAGAGACCATGGCAAGCTTTGATACTAAAAATGGAGTGCTATTTTCTGCTGATGCCTTTGGAACTTTTGGTTCATTAGATGGAAAGTTATTCAATGATGAAATGGATTTTGATAGGGATTTCTTGGTACCAGCTAGAAGATATTATACTAATATAGTAGGGAAATATGGTCCCCAAGTTCAAGCCTTGTTAAAAAAGGCAAGCGATTTAGATATTAAATATATTTGCCCATTACATGGGCCAGTATGGCGTACAGACTTAGATTATTTTATCGATAAATATGATAAATGGAGTAGTTATGAACCTGAAGAAAAGGGTGTAATGATAGTTTATGGTTCAATGTATGGAAATACAGAAGAAGTTGCTGAAGATTTAGCTAGGAGATTAGTAGAAAAGGGTATGGCTAATGTAGTTATGTATGATGCTTCAAAAACCCATGTATCCTACTTAATAGCTGATGCATTTAAATACAGTCATATAGTTTTGGCTTCTGCAACTTATAATTTAAATATTTATACACCAGTACAAAATTTCTTATTAGATATGAAGGCGTTAAATTTACAAAAACGTACAGTTGGTATAATTGAAAATGGGACCTGGGCACCTAGAGCTGGAAAATTAATGCGTGAACTTTTAAATGAAATGAAAGAAATGAATGTTTTAGAGAATGATATACTAATAACCTCATCTATGAAAGAGGAAAATATTAATGAAATGGAGTCTCTTGCTAATAGTATTATAGAATCTATGAAATAAATATTTAAATATAAAATTAAACTTATAAATAAATTGAATAAGCAACTTTATGGTTAGAGCAAAATTATTGGAGATAAAAATAGCTATGATTTTTAAAAAGTCATGGCTATTTTAAATATTGTTTATTTTCTAAATCTATTATAATAAATTTGATAAGCTTAAAATTATTGATAGATTCAATATTTAGGCAAAGCATATAAATTATATATGAGTAAGTGTAACATATGGTTGACTAGTTAAGTAAGTTGTTAAATTCCTAATTCCATTGAATTGAGGACTAAATGGTGATAACATAAAATAGTAAAAGATAACAAGATGCATAAATGTTGGAGAGGTTGGAGGGTATGGGGCTTGTCTACATTATTAGATATAGAAGATTTAATATATTCTAAGAAACCAGAAAAAAACAACAATATAATATGGGAAAAACATAAATTAATGATAAACAATAGAAGGTATTTGGGTAGTAAGCAGAGGTTAATACCATTTATAAAAGAGATAATTGCTCAAGAATGTAGGGATATAAAAGTCTTTGCTGATATATTTGCTGGCACAGGTGTAGTAGCCTATGAATTCAATAATATTAATACCAAAATAATAGTTAATGATATTTTGTATTCAAATTACCTTGCATATATGACCTGGTTTAGCGATGATTATTATGATTTTGATAAAATAAGTAAGTTAATTAAAGAGTTTAACAATATTGTTGGAACTAAAGATAATTATGTTTCTAAAAATTTCGGTGGCACATATTTTACAATTGAAAATGCACGTAAGATAGGGGTAATAAGAGAAGAGATTGAATCGATGGTAGACATTACTCCTAGAGAAAAAGCAATTCTAATTACATCACTACTATATGCTATGGATAAAGTAGCTAATACTTGTGGACATTATGATGCGTATAGAAAAACATTAGATACCACTGAACCATTATATTTACAAGTACCTGCTATAAAAAGTAAGACAACAAACAAGAGAAACATGATATTTAATGAGGATGCTAATAAATTGGTAAGGAGAATATCTAGTGATTTAGTTTACATTGATACTCCATATAATTCAAGACAGTATTCGGATACCTATCACCTACTAGAAAATATAGCTAGGTGGGAAAAACCTGAAGTTTCAGGAATTGCAAGGAAGATGGTTGATAGGAGCAAAATAAAGAGTAATTACTGTACGGTAAAAGCACCAGAAGTATTTGATGATTTAATAACTAATATTGATTCGAAATATATATTGGTATCCTATAGTAATATGGGACAGAAAGGTAATGGAAGATCTAATGCTAAAATTAGTGATGAAGAAATATTAGAGGTCCTGGGTAGAAAAGGGAAGGTTAAAGTATTTCATACGAATTTTCAATATTTTACCACGGGAAAAACCCAATTAGAAGATCATAAGGAAAGGTTATTCTTATGTGTGCTTAACTAAGGGAGTGAACTTATATTGACTGCTATAGTAAATAACAAACAAATGATAAAATCACCTTTAAATTTTACAGGAGGCAAATATAAATTATTAGATCAAATAATACCATTGTTTCCTAAGAATATAAGTACAATGATTGATTTGTTTTCTGGTGGGAGTAATGTTGGCGTAAATATAGAAGCTGATAAAATAATATCTATAGACAATCAAAAAGAATTGATTCGTCTTTTTAATAGCTTTAAAGAACATAGCAAGGATGGAGTTTTTCAAACCATTTTTGATATAATTGACAAATATAGTCTGTCTAAGTCTTTTGAATATGGGTATGAATACTATGATTGCAATAGTTTAAAAGGATTAGGAAAATATAATAAAGAGAAATTTATTAAACTAAGAAAAGACTACAATAGTTTATCCCAAGATTCTTTTTATAAGGATATTATGTTTTATACGATAATTATATATTCATTCAACAATCAAATAAGATTTAATAGCAAAGGTGAATGTAATATTCCAGTAGGAAAAAGAGATTTTAATAAAAATTTACAACAAAATTTATCTAACTTCATAGATAGAATTAAATCCATTGATATAGAATTTTATGCAATGGATTTTGTGGAATTAGATATAAATCAATATGATAAAGATAATTTATTTATATATGCCGATCCCCCTTATTTAATAACCACCGCTACCTATAATGAACAAAATGGTTGGAACGTTCATAGGGAAAAAGAACTATTGGAATTGTTAGATTTAATTGACTCAAAAGGAATAAAGTTTGCATTATCTAATGTATTTGAGAACAATGGAAGAAGGAATAAAATATTGGAAAAGTGGAGTAAGAATTATAAAATCCATTATTTAAAGCATAGCTATAAAAATTCCAATTATCAAAAAAATAAGAATAAAAACAGCTTATTTAAAACCGTAGAAATTCTAGTGACTAATTTTTAAAACCCTTTATTTGTAATAAAGGGTTTTTTTCGTATAATATAATTAAGTACTTTTATAGGGGATGATTTAATGATTTTTCCAATTGATAGGGTTCAATATTCTATCACTAAAAATAAGTTTTATTTATTTGAATTTGTAATGGTAGAGAATATATATAGTTTGGAACAGATGTTGCAGCAGAAAACTAATTTTTGGGCCAATTTTAAAAAATCTATTGATATTGTACATAGAAATAAACTGGACTTAATTCCAAAACTAAATAACAATATTGCTAAACATATTATTATTTATCAAAAAGATGTTGATGATTTAATTATTGTCCTTTTTATAGGTCAAGGCAAATATATTCCCCATAAATATACATTTAAGAAATTATCTAATTATTTTAGAAAGCTAAATGGGATAGATGGTATTACATCATCAAAAGGTTTAGGAGTTGTAAGAAGCGACAATGAAGATAATTTTGTAAACGCTATATTGACAGAATTATATGAACTTGACGACAAATATAGTGATGATTGTGGTCTTGAAATTACTAAAAGGTTATTAGACGGCGATGAAACAAAAGGTTTTGATATAGATTTATTTCAATATATATCATCCACAAGAGAATATATACTATATGAGTTCTTAAAAAATGAAACCGGATATATTTCAAATATAAAAGCTCATCCTATGAGATACAGTTGGACAAATAGAAAAGATGATAATAAGAGAAAATTCATTTCGCTATGGAGAGCAAAAAGATACTTTGAAGGCAAGTTATATTTAATAAACTATAGTAATGATAAAAATGAAAAAATTTCTATAAGCGAAGTTATAGATCTAAGTGAGGAAAATGGGTTTATTGAGGAAAACAAATATTGTATGAGCTATAATATATTTATTGCCTGGTTGAAGGATATGCACAAATATACAAAAAAACATAATTATTATTTGTCCGATTTTAGGCATAAAAACTACGATAAAGATTTCTTTGCTCATTGGAAAGCAAGTAAAAAAGATTATGGGAAAGGATTTTATGACTAGTACAAATGATATAGAAGTGAACTGTATCATAAGTAGGACAGTCATATTTATAGGCTAATGTTTAGGAGGTTTAGTAAATTAGAGCTAAATGTCATAACTTTATATAAGTTATGACATATAAGTGGAATTATGCTTCGTAGTTTTGTGGCGAATCTCGACATATTTGGGAAGAACGCCACCTCCGATGCAAGATTCGTGAAGTATCACAACACGGGGGAAAAATAGCCGCAAAGATCGCTATAGCTAAAAAACGTGGCTAAACGATTTTTCCCCGTATTGTGATACTTTCTCAACCTTTTTTGAGCATTAAAAACTTGCCTATCCATATCCAGTAAACTTTTAGTTTAATCTATTAAAAAATCTTTTAATTTTTTGCTTCTACTTGGGTGTCTGAGTTTCCTAAGGGCTTTTGCCTCTATTTGCCTGATCCTTTCTCTTGTAACATCAAACTCCTTTCCTACTTCTTCTAAGGTTCTATTCCTTCCATCTCTTAAGCCAAACCTTAGTATTAATACCTCTTGTTCTCTAGGAGTTAAAGTTTCTAAAACATCTAACAATTCTTCTTTAAGCATAATATATGTTGCTGTTTCTGCTGGTGTTTCAACATGCTCATCTTCTACAAAATCCCCTAATTGGCTGTCTTCCTCTTCCCCTATAGGTGTTTCTA
>JAAZMG010000080.1 GCA_012798935.1 Tissierellia bacterium
AATGTACTAGCAATATTAGAAGAAGGTGGAGCTACACTAGAAGATATAGTTAAGGTAACTATATACATAACAAATATGGATAATTTTCCACTAGTAAATGGAATATATGAAGAATATTTTAATGAGCATAAACCAGCTAGGTGTTGTGTTGAAGTATCTAAACTTCCTGCAGGTGGGGATATTGAAATTGAAGCCATAGCATTATTATAGGATAAAAAAAGCAGCTAAACTTAGCTGCTTTTTTTATTTTAAAAGTTTTAGATTCTATATAAGGACCTTCTTCGTCTTCTCTTTTGTTTAGATCTTAAAAAGATTATAATTCTTATTATAATTAAAAATCCAATTAATAAAACATACCATTTACTAAAAAGTTTTTGGGTAATGCTCATAGGGGTTACTCTTTCAACATCTAGGGTAGATACAATATCAGATTGCCCTAATAATTGATCGTGTAGATAATATTTTACTACACCTAGAGTTTGGCCTTTTTCTATAGGGGCTTCAATATTATCATTGATAGAAATTTTTCTATCTATTTTATCTATACTACCCTTTGGAATTGAAACAGATAAATTATCTTTTACAATACCAGCAACTAATGAGCTTGTACCACTGGTGATTTTTATATTATCAATAAATTGATCCTTAATAGCTATATTTGTTTTTTCATAATTATTAAATCCATAATCCAGTAATTTATGAATATCTGTATAAACTTCTCTACCATTTGCCTTTAGTACTACTGCAATTAAATTTTGGTTTCCCCTTTGGGCTGAGGCTACCAAACAATTTTGGGCAGCTACAGTATAGCCAGTTTTTATTCCATTAATCCCTTCATATTTAATTGGAACTACTTTTCCGTCAACATTGATCTTTTGATTACTATATAATAACTTATTAGCAGATTTTAAATACCTGATTTCTGTTTTTTTATTGGTCTCAGGAATCTGATATGTATAATTACATACTATCTGTCTAAACTTAGGATTTCTCATAGCATATTTAGCCATTAAACTTAAATCGTAGGCAGTGGTTAAATGGTTTTCGTCTGTTAAGCCGTTTGGGTTAACAAAGTTTGTATCTAATGCACCTATTTCTTTAGCTTTATCATTCATTAATTTGACGAATCCATCAATACTACCAGAGATATGTTTTGCAATAGCTAAAGCGGCATCATTGGCAGATTCAATTAATAATGCATTTAATAAGTCTTCAAACTTTAACCGTTCTCCCGGCTCTAAAGCTATATGACTGCCATCTGTTAGCCATACTATTTCGTCATCAATAGTAGCTATGTCATCCATATTACCTAGTTCTATAGCTAATATACCTGTCATTATTTTAGTAGTACTAGCAGGGTGTAATTTTATATGAGGGTTTTTTTCAAATAGAATTTGCCCTGTATCTAAATCCATAAGTATGGCAGACTCGCCAGAAAGGTTTAGATTCTCTGCAAAAGAGATATTATATGTAGTTAAAAATAAAAGCAAGATTATTAATATAAATTTTTTCAAACAACTCCCTCCTCGTAATAACATAATTAAAGTATATCAGAAATAGACAATTTTTTTAATAGGTACTGAATATTATTTATAAGAAAAAGGAGGAATTTTGATTAAGAAGTAGAATATTCAAACAAAGTAAAAGTTTTTTGGAGAAAGGGTGGTATAAAAGCATGACATTCTTTACAAAAAAGGAACAACTGGTTATAATTTTATTAATATTGGTCATAGTTTTCATATCGATTCTTAGTTTTTTAAATAAAAATTTTTTAGCAAAAAAAGATGAGGATCTAAATAATGATGTAGAAGATATAATTGTAAACCTAGAAGAAGATGATGAGGAAACTCATGAGAATCAATCTATAATGATACATATTAGTGGGCAAATCCATAATCCAGGTATAGTAGAATTAGATTTAGGCTCAAGATTGATTGATGCAGTAAAATTAGCTGGAGGATTGAAAAAAGATGCAGACTTAGATAGAATAAACTTAGCGAAAAAGTTATTAGATGAAGAAAAGATATATATACCTAAAATAGGAGAAGAAGATACACCTGTTGAAATTTCTAGCCAAATTACTACTAGTAGTAATGGTGATGTCCGAAGCAAAATTAATATTAATACTTGTACTAAAGAAGAATTAATGACATTACCAGGTATAGGGGAAGTTTTGGCTGGAAGAATATTAGATTATAGGGAACAAAATCTATTTAAAACTATTGATGATATTAAAAATGTATCAGGGATAGGGGAAAAGAAATATGACAGTATAAAAGAACTTATTACAGTAAAATGAAGGAGTGAAGGAAATGGAAGTAAAATTAACAGAACTAACTAAAACTTCGGGCTGAGCAGCTAAAATCGGTCCCGATGTATTGGCACAGGTCTTGTGCCATTTACCAAAATCCTTTGATAAAAAATTAATTGTAGGATTAGATACTTCAGATGATGCAGCAGTTTATAAGATAAATAATGATCTAGCTTTAATTCAAACATTAGATTTTTTTACTCCAGTTGTTGATGATCCTTATGTATTTGGTCAAATAGCAGCTACTAATTCCATAAGCGATGTATATGCTATGGGAGGAGAGCCAAAATTAGCTATGAATATAGTATGTTTTCCAAATTGTTTAAATCCAGACGTTCTGGTTGAAATATTAAAAGGTGGACATGATAAGGTAGAAGAGGCAGGTGCTATTTTAGTGGGAGGTCATACAGTAGAGGATGATGAACCTAAATATGGGTTATCCGTTGCCGGTTTTGTACATCCTGACAAGGTATTAACCAATAGCAATGCAAAACCTGGAGATGTACTGGTTTTAACAAAACCTATAGGCTTAGGCATTATAAACACTGCAATAAAAGGAAAAATAGCAGACAAAGCCTCCTATGATGAAGCTGTTAAGGTAATGTCTACCCTAAACAAATACGGAAAGGAAGCAGTAGATAAAGTAAAGGTAAATAGTATGACAGATATTACAGGCTTTGGACTATTAGGCCATGCACTGGAAATGGCAGAAGGTAGTTCAGTAACCATTAAAATAAACCATAAAAATGTGCCTTTAATATCTAATACTTTAGAATACGCCCAAATGGGATTGGTGCCCGCAGGGGCTTATGCTAATAGGGCACATATAGGAGATAAAGTAAAGTTTGTAAATGAAATTCCAGAGACCATAGAAGATGCATTATTTGATCCACAAACATCTGGTGGATTACTAATATCTGTTCCTAAAGATAATGTAGATTTATTATTAGAAGAACTAGTTGGTACACCAACTAAATATGCTGTAATTGGGGAAGTAGTTGATAAAAAAGATTATTATTTAATGGTAGAATAATTGAAAAGAGAGGGATTTTATGAAGCAAGATAAAAACTTATTTACATTAATTCCTAAGGTGGATGAATTATTAGAAGAGGATAATATTGAAAAACTATTAAACATTATGCCAAGAAAATTAGTAGTAGATGCTATTAGAGAAGAGATAGATTTATTAAGAAACAATATAAGAAATGGAGAATTAAAGGAAGAAGAAATTATAAAGATAAATAAGAATATGCCAAAATTAATAATAGATAGAGCCAATAGAAAAAACTCTTATAAACTTAAAAGGGTCGTAAATGGAACCGGGATAGTAATCCATACTAATATTGGCCGTTCCTTAATTAGCATGGATGTAATGGATAATATAAAGGATATAGCTACTAATTATTCTAATTTAGAATACGATTTAGAAAAAGGAGAAAGAGGTTCTAGATATAGTCATTTAGAGGATATTATTATTGAAATTACAGGTGGAGAAGCTGCTATGGTAGTAAACAATAATGCAGCAGCAGTTTTATTGGTATTGAGTACTATGGCAAAAGATAAAGAGGTTATAGTATCTAGAGGAGAATTAATAGAAATAGGAGGCTCTTTTAGAATTCCAGATGTAATGGAACAAAGTGGAGCAAAGTTAGTATCTGTAGGTACAACAAACAAGACCCACCTATGGGATTTTGAAAATGCAATTACTGAAGATACAGCAGCTTTATTAAAGGTTCACACCAGTAACTATAGGATATTAGGATTTACATCTTCTGTTTCAGCTGAAGAACTATATGAATTGAAAGCTAAGTATAATATTCCATTAATTGAAGATTTAGGTAGTGGTGTTTTAATAGATTTATCTAAGTATAGTTTAGAATATGAACCAACAGTACAGGACTCTATAAAAAATGGGGTAGATGTAGTTACCTTTAGTGGTGACAAATTACTTGGTGGTCCACAGGCAGGGATTATAGTTGGTAAAAGAGAATATATTGAAGCTATGAAAAAGAACCCGCTAACGAGGGCATTTAGGATAGATAAATTTACAATATCGGCTCTTGAAGCAACCCTTAGACTCTATTTGGATGAAAAAATAGCGGTAGAGAAAATACCAACATTAAAAATGTTATCTATGAGCATAGAGGAATTAGAAAATAAAGCAAAAACATTATATAATTTACTTACTGAAAATATTGACAATAAAAAATGTAAAGTAGAAATAGTAGACGATTATTCGGAAGTAGGTGGAGGTTCTTTACCTTTAGAAAAGATTGCAACTAAATGTATTATGCTCACATTAAATAACTTAAGTGTATCTGAATTTGAAAGAAATTTAAGAGAGTGCAAAATTCCAATAATTACAAGAGTATATAGGGATAAGGTTTATATAGATTTAAGAACTGTAAAAGAAGATGAATTTAATATAGTAGTAGGTGGTATAGCATATGGATTGAGAGAACTAAAAGGAGTGCATTAAATGAAGCATATTATAGTTGGAACAGCTGGTCATATAGACCATGGAAAGACTACCCTTATAAGAGCTTTAACAGGTAGAAATACCGATAGATTAAAAGAAGAAAAAAACAGGGGTATTTCAATCGAACTAGGCTTTACTTATTTTGATTTACCTAGTGGGCAAAGAGCAGGTATAGTTGATGTGCCTGGTCATGAAAAGTTTATAAAAAACATGCTTGCTGGAGTCATGGGCATGGATATAGTATTACTAGTAGTAGCAGCAGATGAAGGGGTCATGCCTCAAACTAGTGAACATTTAGCTATATTGGATATGTTAGGGATTCAAAAAGGATTTATTGTTTTGACCAAGTCTGACTTAGTTGAAGAAGAATGGCTAGAATTAGTTAAAGAAGATGTAGGAGAAAAAGTAAAAGGCACCTTTTTAGAGAATACTCCTATTATACCTGTATCTTCTACTAAAAAAACTGGTATTAAAGAGGTAACAGAATTAATAGATAAGTTAGCCTTAGAAATTGAAGACAGAGAAGCTGATGATATGCCTAGACTTCCCGTAGATAGGGTTTTTTCAATAGCAGGCTTTGGTACAATAGTAACGGGAACTTTGCTTTCAGGAAGATTTAATACAGGAGAGGAAATACAGGTTTTCCCAGGGAATAGAATAGGGAGAATAAGGTCTTTGCAAGTTCATGATGAAGATACCAAAGTAGCTTATGCAGGGCAGAGGGTGGCAATAAATATAGCCGGCTTAAAAAAAGGAGAAATTGATAGAGGAGATGTAGTGGCTCCCAAGGGTTCAATGAAAGAAACTTTAATGCTAGATGTAAAAATAAAATTGATTAAAAATATAAGTAGATCTATAGAAAATAGAACTAGGCTTAGATTATATATTGGCACTAAGGAAGTTCTGTGTAGAATAGTATTATTAGATAAGGATATTTTAAATCCAGGAGAAGAGGCCTATGCTCAATTAAGACTAGAAGAAGAGATAGTTGCAAAAAGAGGGGATAAATTTATTGTTAGGTTTTACTCACCTATGTTTACCATAGGTGGCGGAGAAATTTTAGAGTCAAATCCAACTAAGAAGAAAAGATTTGACGAGAAAGCTATAGAAGAGTTACAATTAAAGGAAGAAGGGAAACCTATAGATATTATTGAAAAAATAATATTGGACAAGAGTAAAACCTTCCCAACTATAAAAGAAATTTCTATTTCAACTGCTATGTTAGAAGAAAAGGTAGAAGAAGAGGTTAAAAATTTAGCTAATGATGGTAAGGTTGTTTTATTTAGTTTAACTAAGGATTTGCATATAATTCATATAGATTATTTTAATAAGCTAAAGAAAAGTATAATAGAAGAATTAGAAAGATTTCATAAAGAATACACTCTTAAACCAGGTATGAAAAAAGAAGTAATACGTAGTAAGTTTTTAGGAAACATTAAACCTAGAGTTGGAGAAAGGTTTATTGATTTGTTAATTGAAAAGGGCTATATAGAGCAAGATATGGAAAACTTATGTATTAAGGGTTTCCAGGTTAAATATAATGACATACAATTAAAGATTAAAGATAAATTAATTAAAGTATATAAAAAAAGTGTATTTACACCACCTAAAAAAGAAGATTTGCCTGAAATTCTAGGATATAATGAAAATGAAGTGATTCAAGTTTTTAATTCCATAGTTAGCAGTAAAGAGATAATTAAATTAAATGAGGAAGTATATTTGCATAAGTCTAATTATGAAAAAGGATTAGCAATTGTTAAAGACTATATAAAGGACAATGGCTCTGTTACAGTTGCTGAATATAGAGATAGATTAGATACAAATAGGAGAGTGGCTTTAGCCTTACTAGAATATTTTGACCAAGCAAAAATAACAAAAAGAGATGGAGATAAAAGAACATTATTATAAAATTTTTAATAAACTCTACCTTTTTTGTTTTGGGGTGATATTAATGGAGACAAGGGTAATAGTGATAAACAGGAATAAATCCTTCGTGAAGGGATTAAAATATAGTCTTGAGCAAGAAGATTATTATGTAGAAGCTGCTTTTACTTTAAAGGATGCTATGGCTAAAATAAAGAAAAGAGAATATGAATTGGTTATTTTGGATATATTACTACCCGACGGCAGTGGATTAAATCTTTGCCAAACTATTAGAAAATATTCCCAGGTACCTATAATCATATTAACTGAAAAAAAAGAGGATATTAATAAGATATTGGCCTTAGAATATGGTGCTGATGACTATGTAACTAAACCTTTTAATATTTTGGAATTAAAAGCAAGAATAAAGGCAATACTTAGAAGGGTAAATATGAAAAGTCCTCAGATTGATAATCAGACAATAAAAATAGATGATTTTACTATAAATGCATTGGGTAGAAAGCTAACTATCAATGGCGAGAGTATAAGTTTAACAGGGAAAGAATTTGATTTGTTCTATATATTGATATCCAATCCTGGCAAAGTATTTACTAGAGAAGAACTTTTAGAAACCATCTGGGGATATGAATATTTTGGAGATTTAAGGACAGTAGATGTTCATATTAGAAGGCTTAGAGAAAAAATAGAGAAGGATTCTAGCAATGTAGAGTATATCCATACAAAATGGGGGGTTGGCTATTACTTTATAAGTAAAAAAGAGAGTGCAGCTGTAGATTAAGGAAGGGGAACACAAGGGGACGTTTCTGTATTAATACAGAAACGTCCCCTTGTGTTATTTATATTTTTTATAATAGGAGCATATAGAATAGTTATGTCACATATTATATAATAGTGGCTGCAATTTTTTCAAATATTATATCAAAGGACTATAGTATATTTATAACAAACATAAATACCTACTTATAATGTAGCTTTATATATTTATGGTATAGTTCATTAGGGGGTCTTGATACGAAAAAGAGAATTAGTTTGCTGATATTTATTGATATTATAAGTGTCAATTTAGCATATATATTAGCCTTGTATTTAAGATTTGGAACCCAGACTGATATTATACATAATTATATTTTAAAAGGACATGCGTTGATTATTACAATTATAAAATGTTTAGTAATCTACTTTTTTAAACTATATTATAGTTTATGGGAATATGCCAGTGTAGATGAAATGATAGAAGTAATTGAAGCTTCAATTGTTGCTAATTTGGCAACAATTATTTATTTAAAGTTTGCCAAACTAGAAGTGCCTATGGAAATATACTTTATAGTTCTAATAATGGACATATTTTTAATTGGAGGAACTAGATTTTTTTATAGGATTTTAAGAAAGTTGAAATGCTATTTTATTCATAAAGGTAGAAATCCCAAGAGAGTATTAATAATTGGAGCAGGAGCAGCAGGTGCGATGGTGATTAAAGAGCTTAGAAATCATGATAATTTAAATAGCAAGCCTGTAGGGCTAATTGATGATGACCCTGGGAAAAAAAGATATAATATAAATGGGATTTCTGTAATGGGAAATAGAAACGATATAAAAAGGATTTGTGACACTTATAGTATTGATGAAATTATTATAGCTATTCCTTCTGCTAATAGAAAGGATATAAAGGAAATAGTAGAACAATGCAAAAAAACAAAATGTAAAACAAAAATTCTTCCAGGTGTTTACGAGTTAATAGATGGAAAGGTTAGTATTAGCAAAATTAGAGATGTACAAATTAAAGACCTATTAGGCAGGGAAGAGATTTGTTTAGAAACGGATGCCATATGTGATTATATAAAGGGAAAAAAGGTGTTAATAACTGGAGGGGGAGGATCCATAGGTTCAGAATTATGCAGGCAGATTGCCAGATTTAAGCCAAAGGAATTAATAATATTAGATATTTATGAAAATGGTGCTTATGATATACAAAATGAGCTTTTAGAAAATCATAAGTTTTTGCCTTTAAAGGTAGTAATAGCATCTATTAGAGATAAAAATAGGCTAGAAAATATATTTAGCATGGAAAATATAGATGTAATATTCCATGCTGCAGCTCATAAACATGTACCTTTAATGGAAGAAAATCCAGCAGAGGCAGTCAAAAACAATATTTTTGGTACATTAAATGTAGTAGAAACTGCTAACAAATATGGGGTAGGAAAATTTATATTAATATCTACAGATAAGGCAGTTAATCCAACTAATGTAATGGGAGCTACAAAAAGGGTAGCTGAAATAATTGTTCAAATTGCAAATGTACATAATAATACAGATTATGTAGCTGTAAGATTTGGCAATGTATTAGGCAGCAATGGTAGTGTAGTACCACTTTTCAAAAGACAAATTAAAAATGGAGGACCTGTAACTGTTACCCATCCTAAAGTAATTAGATATTTTATGACAATACCAGAGGCTTGTCAACTGGTATTGCAAGCAGGTGCTATGGCCAATGGTGGTGAGATATTTATCTTAGATATGGGAGAACCTGTTAAGATAATGGATTTGGCTAATGATTTAATTAGACTTTCAGGTCTAGAACCAGGGATCGATATACCTATAGAAATAACTGGGTTAAGACCTGGGGAAAAATTATTTGAAGAACTATTGATTGACAGTAAAAAAGTGCAAAGCACAAAGCATAATAAAATATATATAGAAAAGCCAGCGTTTTATGATTATTATAAGATACAGAATTACTTAAAAATTTTATTAAGTGTTTTAGATACAGAAGATGATAATTTGATAAAAAAAACACTGGAAAAAATAGTGCCAGAATACAAACCTTTAAAATATCCATAGAAATCTATATATAGCCATATGTTAAAGTAGCTGTGACTAATACTAATGGCATATTTTTTTGCTAATTATTTTTCAGTACATTAAAAAAGCCAATGAAGTTTCTCTTATATACTGTTAAAATTATTGAACTGTTGTTAGATTATTATGATTATATAAGGAATTATACAATAAATAAAAATTGCAATCAAATAGTAGTTTTGTACTAGATTAAAGTGAGGTGGATATTTTTGGAGGAAATTAGCTTAAAAGAATGTCTTTTAATTTTAAGAAAAAGATTGTGGTTAATAATATTGCCTACCATACTTTTTGTAGTAGCAAGCGGAATAATAAGTTTTTTTGTTTTAAAACCTAAATATCAAACCTTTACTACTCTGATGGTAGGAAATCCTAGGGATTATCAAAGCATAGATAATAGATTGGAATATAATGATCTATTATTAAATCAGAAACTAGTACCTACTTATGGAGAATTAGTAAAAACTAGAGTAGTTGCAGAACGGGTTATTGACAAATTAAATTTGGATATGGATTATAACAATTTTATAAAAAAGGCTAATGTAAATTTAGTTGAGGATACAGAAATTATTAAATTAGAAATAGTAGATACTGACCCAGAACTAGCTACAAAAATAGCTAATGAAACAGCAATAGTTTTTATGGAAAATGTAAAGGAATTCATGTTGGTGGATAATGTGCAAGTAATCGATAGAGCTCAGATTCCAAATAAGCCTATTAGCCCAAGGCCAAAACTAAATATGGCTATTGCAGGGGTGCTAGGGCTTATGCTAGGAATGTTTTTAGTATTTTTACTTGAATATTTGGATAATACAATTAAAACGCCAGAAGATGTGGAGAGATATTTAGGTTTACCAGTAATAGGAACTATACCAATGGCAAATAAAAATAAATAGAATTTTGAGGTGAAATTATGATAGAATTAAATATTTTTTCTTTGCAAAATCCCAAATCCCCTGTTTCAGAGGCTTTTAGAACTTTAAGGACCAATATACAATTTTCCGGTATAGATAAAGATATAAAGAGTATGGTTGTTACATCAATAGGATCTGAAGAAGGAAAGACTACTATATCCATTAATATAGCAGTAACTATGGCCCAAACAGATAGCAAAGTGCTTTTAGTGGATTGTGATTTAAGGAAGCCTTCATTACATAGATATTTTGGAATTGATAGTTTAAGAGGCTTAACAAATATTTTAATTCAAAATATAGACTATAATGAAATTTTATATGAATTTGATGAAATTCCAGAATTACACATCATAGGTTCGGGGCCAATTCCGCCTAATCCTGCAGAGCTTTTAGGCTCAAATAAGATGAAAAACTTTTTAGAAAACATGAAAGATCAATATGATATGGTGATTTTGGATACCCCTCCCATTGGTTTAGTAACAGATAGTGCTTTGTTATCTACTATTGTAGATGGTACAGTTTTAGTTTGTGCCGTTGGAAAGACAGATATTAATATGGCTAAAAGGTCAAAGGATTTATTGGATAGGGTTAATGCTAATATCCTAGGAGTAGTATTAAACAAGGTACCTATAAATGGTGGAGGATATTATAAATATCATTATAGTAAATATTACTATTCTTATTATGACAATCCTAAGACAAAGGGGAAATAAAATGATTGATATTCATAATCATATATTACCTAGTGTAGACGATGGAGCTGAGGATATAGATGAATCTATTAAAATGGCAAAATTTTATTTAAAGAGTGGAATAAGTAGGATAATAGCCACTCCCCATTATATAGAGGGAGCCTGGAACAGTACTAAGGTTGAAAATCAAAAAGCATTGGAGAAGTTAAAAATATCTCTTGATGAAAATAAATTAGATTTAGAAATATATCTTGGCAATGAGATATATATTACCATGGATATACTAAACTATATAGAAAAAGGAATAGTATCTACATTAAACGATTCTAGATATATATTAATAGAATTTCCCATGCTGGATATACCTTTATATACAGAAAATATAATATATAAATTATTATTGAAAGGTTATATACCTATAATTGCTCATCCTGAAAGATGCTCTCGAATAATAGAAAATCCCAATATATTATATAATTTTTTAATGAAGGGAGCTTTGGCACAATTGAATTTATCTAGTTTGGTAGGGGGATATGGAGTTAAGATTAAAACAACAGCGGAAATTTTATTGAAGTATAGAATGATTCATTTTGTGAGTACTGATATTCATTCTAAAGATGATAATTTTGCAGAGATAGAGTCTAGTCTAAATATACTGAAAAATATTGTAGACGGTGAAACATTTAATAATATTACATATTTAAATCCATCTAAGGTAATAGAAGACATAGGAATTGAAAATTATAATCCAATTAAGTACCAAAAAAGAACTAAACCTTCAATCTTTTCACTATTTTTTAAAACAGTGTAAGTAAGCTAAAAGCCTGCTCAGGAGTTCCACGTTGACTTTAATTTTGTCTATATGGTATTTTTGTATTATTTCTTCATATACCTAAGTATATTATAATATAAAAACAAGAGGGAGTCTACTACTATGGAGGGAAATAAAAGTCCACATAAAAAGAAAATTATAATATTATTCATAGCTATAGCTACTATATCTTGTGTTTTTTTTTATAATTATAATTTATTAAATAAGATAAATTATGTTCCTTTAGATGAAAAACAGGAATTAAGTATATCCCAAGAGATTCCAAAGTATGAAGAGACGGAAATAATAAATGTGCTATTATTTGGACTAGACAGTCTAGTAGAAGGACAACGCTCTAGATCAGATACTATAATGATAGCTACATTAGACACTAAAGAAAAGAAGATAAAACTAACATCTCTAATGAGAGATACCTATATACCTATACCGGACAGACAAGGTAATCGGATTAATTCTGCATATGCTTTTGGTGGCCCAGAACTAGCCATACGTACTGTAAATGAGAATTACAATATGAATATACAAAAGTATGTAACGGTAGATTTTTTTAGTTTAGAAAAGATAATAAATAAATTAGGCGGGGTAGAAATAGAAATAAAAGACTATGAAGTAAAATCTTTAAACAATGGGATAAGAAATTTAAACAATCTCCATAAAGATGATATAGATTCCCCCCTTATAGGGGAATCTGGGAAGCATAATTTAGATGGTAGGCAATCTGTTGCCTATTCTCGTATACGTAAAGTTGGAAATGGAGATTTTGAACGTACAGATAGGCAGCGGACTATATTAACTAAGATAATAGCTAAAATATCAAAAATTAATATAATAGAAGTTTATTCCCTATTAAATATATTGTTTTCAGAAGTTGAAACCAATTTAAATAAAAGTGAAATTATAAGGTTTAGCTCTATAGGTATAAGAAGTGCAAAAAACTCTGTGGATGAGCTTAGATTACCATATGAAGGTACCTACCAATATAAAAGGATTAGGGGTATGGCAGTATTAGTACCAGATATAGAGAAAAACAAACAGATATTGCATGATTTTATATTTAATAGAGGTTCTTATTATTGATTGAAATTGAACAAAAAGCAGCTTATGAAATAATTATTATAAAAACACATGGTCAGAGATTATCAATCAGCCAAAATAATTTACTATAATATTGTTCTCGGGAGAGAAGAAGATGGATTAGGTGTGAAAGCCTAGTCTTTTTACTTTTTAAAAGACTTTTCTAATATGGAAACACTAATAATGTAACATATTTTATAACAGAAAAATATTTATAACTTCATAAAAGAGTAGTGTCATATTTGGTGATTAAAATCATATATATATATATAACAAAGAAAGCTTAGAAATATAAACCAGGTTGAATATATCAATATTATTAGGATAAAAGAAGCAAAGTTTTATTTTCAACTTTCCAGCATTCCATTTCCCAGCCATAATGAAAGGATATGATTTACAATGTTTGAAAAAAACAAATCCATTATCGGGGAAAAGATATATTTAGCTTCACCCCATATGAGTGATGAAGAGTACGAAATGGAATATATCAAGGAAGCATTTGATACAAACTGGATAGCTCCACTAGGTAAAAATGTAAATGAATTTGAAAAAGAACTAGCTGCTAAAGTAGGTAGCGGACATGCTGTAGCTTTAGCATCAGGTACAGCTGCAATACATATGGCTTTAAAAGCAGCAGGAGTAGGTGAAGGAGATATAGTATTTTGTCAGTCTTTAACTTTTTCAGCTACAGCTAACCCTATAATTTACCAAAATGCAATTCCAGTGTTTATTGATAGTAACTACGAAACATGGAATATGAATCCAGAGGCACTGGAACAAGCTTTTGAAAAATATCCAGATGCAAAAGCTGTTATAGTAGTTCATTTATATGGATTATCTGCTGATATGGATAAAATAGCGGAACTATGCAATAAACACAATGTAGTTTTAATAGAAGATGCAGCTGAATCCTTAGGTACTACATATAAGGGTAAACACACAGGAACCTTTGGAGAATATGGTGTATATTCTTTTAATGGAAATAAAATCATCACTACATCTGGTGGTGGAATGCTTGTATCAGATAAGGAAGAAAGAATAGCCAAAGTAAGATTTTGGGCAACTCAAGCTAGAGATAAGACAAGACATTATCAGCATAGTGAATTAGGGTTTAACTACAGAATGAGCAATATAGTAGCTGGTATAGGTAGAGGACAGCTTAAAGTACTAGATAAAAGAGTAGAGAAGAAGAAATATATTTTTGAATACTATAAGAGGGAATTAGGAAATATTGAAGGCATAAAATTTATGCCCATAAATGAATGGAATGCCCTAAACTATTGGTTATCTTGTATAAATTTAAGTGGGCAAGTTAGACCATTGGATATAATAGAGGCTTTAGAGAAAGAAAATATAGAATCAAGACCAATTTGGAAACCAATGCATCTACAACCTTTCTTTGAAAAGTATGATTATATTGGTGGGGATGTATCAGAGAAACTATTTGAAAATGGTGTTTGCTTACCGAGCGATACTAAGATGACAGATGGAGACTTAGAGAGAATATGTAATGTTATTAAGGGGTTGTGGAAATAGATATGCAAACTGAAATCAAATCAGAAATAAAACCTAAAAATGGCATATATAAGAGATTTATTAAGAGGATTTTAGATGTGATTATGTCTATAATTGGACTTATTACTTTATCGCCAGTATTTTTAATTATTGCATTATCCATAAAACTAGATTCCAAAGGGCCAGTATTCTTTAGACAAGATAGATTGGGGAAGGATGGAAAAGTGTTTAAAATATTTAAATTCAGAACTATGGTTGTTAATGCTGAAAATATGGGAACAGGATTATCGATAAGAAGTATATCAGATAATCGTATTACAAAAGTTGGTACATTTTTACGAAAAACCAGCTTAGATGAGTTACCACAATTCGTTAATATTTTAAAAGGTGATATGTCTATTGTAGGTCCTAGACCACCTGCCACTTACTTTCCTTATAAGGGGTATGCAAACTATCCTGAATGGGCACAAAAACGTTTTAATATACGTCCAGGTATAACAGGATTAGCGCAGGTTGTATATAGAAACAATGCAGAGTGGGAAGAGAGGATCGGATTAGATATTAAATATATTGATAATATAACTTTTATCACTGATATCAGGCTAATTATAGCTACGGTCTTTAAAATAATAAAACGTGAAAATATATATGGAGAAGTATTATTGAAAAAGACAGATATTAATATGAAAGAGGAGAGTCAATAATGAAAAGTATTTACATGGATGAGCGTTGGGGAATTCTCCAGCAAGAAAAAGAGAAAGGTGAAGCCATTACATATACTTATGATAAGGATGAAATAAGAATTATTTATCCTTTTATAAAACGTAAAGCAGGAATCATTAATGGTATTCAGTATTTTGATATTGTTACTCCTAGGGGACAATGTGGCCCATGGATTGAAAATTGTGATACTGCTAATATTATAAGTCTAATAAATTCATTTGATATGGAGTTTGCTGAATATTGTAATAAAGAAATGATTGTTGCCGAGTATATAAGATTTAGTCCATGGATGAATAATGTTTATGACTTTTCGAGTATTTATGATATACAGTTTTATGGATACCTATATTGTAATGATCTAACTTATGATTTTTTTAAAATAGAATATAGCTCAAAAAAAAGAAATAAAATTAGAAAGGCAGAAAAAAATGGTGTTGAAATACGATTTGATAAAAGTTTCGATTCTATAGAGAAATTTTTAGAACTTTATTCTTTTACATCGTCTAAATATGATTTTAACGATTATTATACTTTGGATAGTAGCTTTTTAGAACAATATCTAAAAAAGTTTCCAGAGGAGACCATATTTGCTCAAGCTTTATATAAGGGAGAAGTTATTTCATCTGCGATGATTCTTTTGGGCGAAGATATCGCACATTACCATTTTGCAGCAAATCATCCAGAGTACACGTCACTTCAAGGAAATAGTTTATTAATTTATAAGGTCTCACTTTATGCTGCTAAGAAAGGGAAGAAGATAATTGATTTAGGTGGAGCGAGAAAGGGAAGTGCCTTGGAAAGATTTAAGAAAAGTTTTGTTTACAGAGGAAAGATGTACCCCTATAGCATTGGTACAAAGATTCGTGATAATAATATTTATAATACATTAATAGAAAAAGTAGGGGAGCCAAAAAAAGGGTATTTCCCAGCTTATCGGAAATAGACATATAAGTAAAAAAGGTAAAAAATAATGAAAATAGATACCCAACAAATAGATGAGACTATTACTTTAATAAAATGTAAAAGAGGAATATATCACTATGTATAGTACGCCAATTCAAAAATTAAGTGGAACATTTAATAATAATTTTTATGTAAAACGTGATGATCTTATTCCCATATCTTTTGGAGGTAACAAGGCAAGAAAAGCAACTTTATTCTTTGAGGATATAAATAAAATTAACTCAGATTGTGTAGTTACATATGGTAGTAGCAGTTCAAATCATTGTAGGATTGTATCGAATATAGCAGCTTCAAAAGGATTGCCGTGTTACATAATATCTCCATTAGAAACAAATAAAGAAACAGCTAATAGTAAGATGATAAAATTATTTAGATCTAAAGTAATTAAATGTCCTGTTAGTGAAGTAAAAGAGACTATAAATAATAAGATGCAAGAACTAAAAAGGGAAGGATATAAACCTTATTTTATTCCAGGTGGGGGCCATGGAGATATAGGAACACAGGCGTATATAAATACTTATAATGAAATTATAGATTTTGAAAAATCTAAAGGTATATATTTTGACTATATATTCCATGCATCTGGAACTGGGACTACTCAAGCCGGACTAATATGTGGAAAGATTTTAAATACGAATCATAAAAAGATTGTAGGAATAAGTATAGCAAGAAAAAATCCTTATGGAGGTCAAGTAGTACTAGATAGCGTAAATAGCTATTTGAAAAGCATAGAAAAAGACAAACTAGACATAAAAAAAATTGATTTTATAGATGATTATGTACTCAAAGGATATGGCTATTACAATAAAGAGATATTAGAGATAATTAAAAAAATGCTTATAGAAGAAGGAATTCCACTGGATACTACTTATACTGGCAAAGCATTTTGGGGCATGAAGGAATATATAAAGAAGAATAAGGTTGCAGGGGAAAATATACTGTTCATTCATACAGGTGGTACTCCATTGTTTTTTGATGATTTGGAGGGATTAATTAATGGATGAAGATATTAACATATTAATATTAAGTTGTGGAACAAGAAATAAAATAGTTCAGTATTTCAAAAAAGAATTAGCTGGAAAGGGGCAAGTTATAACAACGGATTGCAGTGAACTTGCACCTGCATTATATGATGCAGATAAGCATTTTATTGTTCCTAGAATGGGCGAAGAAGGATATCTAGACATTATTCTTTCGATTTGCAAAAAAAATAATATAAAGGCGGTTTTATCATTAATCGATCCAGAACTTAGTTTATTGGCAGAAAATAGACAAGGGTTTTTAGATATAGGCACAATGCCGATAGTTTCCAATCATAATGTTGTAGAATTATGTTTTGATAAGTATGGGATGTATAAGTTTTTAATTAATAATGACTTTAAAGCTATAAAAAGTTATATAGATAAAGAAAAGTTTTATAAGGATGTTGAAGTCGGAATAATAAACTATCCTGTATTTGTAAAACCAGTAAAAGGCAGTGCAAGTATAAATACAAATAAAGTTAATTCAAAAGAAGAAGTAGAAATTTTATTTAATCAATATGACAATTTAATGATACAAGAATTTATGAATGGAATTGAATATGGCGCTGATGTATATATAGATATGATATCTAATGAGCTAGTAGCTATATTTGCAAAAGAGAAAATTAAAATGAGAGCTGGAGAAACAGATAAATCTGTATCTATAAAAGACGATAAACTTTTTGAATTAATTAAGGATTTTGTAAAGAAGATTGGATTTAAAGGAATCATTGACATTGATATTTTTAAAGTTGATGATGAATATTTTATTTCCGAAGTAAATCCTCGTTTTGGTGGGGGATATCCACATGGATATGAATGTGGAGTGAATATACCAAAGATGATTATAAAAAATGTAAGTGGAAATATAAATGAAGATATGATTGGGGATTATAAAGAAGGTATTTATATGATGAAATATAATGAAGTGAAGATAATCAAAGGGAATTAGTAATATATAAAATGTAGACAATATATGAATAATATAAAAAAGGTGATTTAAA
>JAAZMG010000081.1 GCA_012798935.1 Tissierellia bacterium
ATAGAATAAGTTAATATAATACTATTTTGAAGGTAAATGCGTTGAAAATTAAGCTGTAATATATAGCAAGTTGGGTTAATATTTCCAACATGTCTTAGTTATATTGATGATAAAAATAGGGGTGAAGTTTTATAGCTTGCCCTTAAAATAAAGTAAAGTACGGTTCTCGGACTTTTCGAGAGCGTACTTAGTAATTGTTGGAGGTGTTTTTTTGAAATATTATAATATAGTTGAAGGTATATTTTTGAATAGACCAAATCGTTTTATTGCCAATGTATTAATAAATGGAGAATTAGAAAAAGTTCATGTGAAAAACACTGGAAGGTGTAAGGAAATATTAAAAGAAGGAACCAAAGTATATCTGGAAAGATCAAATAATCCTAATAGAAAAACTAAATACTCCTTGATATCTGCATATAAAGGTGACCTACTTATTAATATTGACTCTCAAGTCCCTAATGATGTAATATATTCTAGCATATCTTCTAATAAAGTAGCAGAATTAATGGAAGTTGATTACCTTAAAAGAGAGGTAACCTATGGTAATTCAAGGTTTGATCTATATTATGAAAAGGAAGAAGAAAAAGGTTTTATAGAGATAAAAGGGGTTACTTTAGAAGCAGATGGCATATCCATGTTTCCAGATGCACCTACTGAAAGAGGTACTAAGCATGTCCTTGAAATAATTAAATCTATAAAAGAAGGATATAAAAGCTATATCTTCTTTCTTATCCAAATGAAAGATATAGATTGTTTCAAACCCAATGAGACTATGGATAAAAAGTTCGCAAATGCTCTCCAAATGGCAAAAAAAGAAGGAGTAAATATGCTAGCATATAACTCCATTGTTACAAAAGATGAAATTAATCTGGGTAAAAGAGTTGAAATTTTAATTTAGTTTAATCATATTGGATATGGCAGGCCATACTTCCTCTGTTTCAAAACCTTTTCTCCAAGAAGCTATCCCTGCCAAATCATATTTATTAACCAAAGATGATTTTAATTTTAAGGATTTAGCATCTTCAACCCAAATTTTATAGGTAATTCCTTCTTTTACAGTCTCCCCATGGTATTGCCCACTTTCCTCATCCCATTCTAATTCTACATTGTTTTCCTTTATAAAATTATTAGCCCCCTCCATAGATAAAGCCTGTGAAGACACCTGTTCTCCACCATTTGATTTCTCTAGTTTCCATAACCTAGTATAAAATGGCACCCCTAATATCAATTTATGATTAGGTACTTCTTGTAAAATCTTTAGAAGGCTTTCCTCTACCCAACTATATTGAGAAACAGACCCTGCTACAGGACTACTTGCCCAATGTTGATCATAGGCCATTAGCATAACATAATCTACAGCTTGTGAAAGCCTTTTTCTATCAAGGCTTAAGGACCAATTCTCCGAAATAGATATAGGAGTAACATCTATTGACACCATCATACCCTTTTCTCTAAAAATTGGATACAATTCCCTTACAAACTGAGTCAATAAGTCCTTATCCTTTAAATATACATTCTCAAAATCAATATTTATACCATCTACTTTATATTCATCATATATTTGGACTATCCTTTCTATAACTTGTTCTCGAGATTTGCTACTTGATAATAGTTCATAGGTTAAATCAGGGTCAAATCCGTTATCAATAAGAGGCCATACCTTATATCCTAGGGATTTATATTTTTCAACATATTCAAGATTTCCCTTATCCAATATATTTCCCATATTATCAGAAATAGAAAACCAGGTAGGTGAAACTATATTTATTCCATATATATAATCAATATTATCAATACTAACTACCTTCCTATTAGTATAGTCCCAAGTCATATTGATTTTTTCACCATTTCTATCTTCTTTCTCCCTAGACTCTAATTCTACTTTATAAACATCATTGGTAAGGTTTATTTTTAAATATTTCTTTTCTATATATCCTATAATTCCATGATAAGTCCTTACCTTATACCAATTGTCAAGCTCTTCAAATACTATAACTGGAGTTTCCACTGGAACATCTTTTAAAACAATTGGTGATTTCTTATCAAAATTGATCCTAATATCTGCTCCTTCCATTATCACTTCCCCTTGTACATAATTTAAATGGTTTTTATCTAATACTATAGCTTTAGTCTCTTCAATATAGTTAATATTAATATCATAATTATTAATTAAAACTTCCTTAGGAATATAAACCTTTTCTCCTATTTTCTTTATAGGATTATTTATATTAAACTCCTTATAATTTACAGTTGCTTTTTTATGACCTATTTTAAACCTTCTAACTTTTTCTTTATCAGTAAATATTATTGTTTCTTCATTTAAATCATAGAACAAATCCGGATCCAAATATTCTTTAATAATATCAAAGGAAATATATATCATATCATCCTCTATAATTACTGGATTATCTTCAATTATAATATTATCTTCAATTACTAAATATATTTCATCTGAAATTGATATAATCTCTTTATTAGGTTTTTGTATATATAAATATATGGATATAGCTATTGTTAATATTAATAGTGTAACCAATATTTTTTTCACATAGTTTCCCCCTTACTATATAGAAAATTATAATAATTATAACATACTAGCCGAGGATAAGGAAATTAATTCCTTACAATGAGGTTTTATTATAAATGGTTATCAATTATGATAAAATCAATTAAGATTATACAATGTAAAATAAAATTGACTAGAAATTTCATTCTAGTCAATTTTATTTATTATTTTTTTGTTTTTTTCGCCATTGGATCTATTACAGCTTCATAACTACCCATAGCAGATATAGTAATTAGTATTGCATTGATAATCGTAAGAACTAAACCTCGTAATCCACCTTCACCCCTTGCAAATATAAATGTCAATATTAATGCAATGATAAAAGCATAAAGCCTAACATACCCATCACCTAATTGTCTTTTTATAATTGATTTTGTAAACTGTACAATAAGAGAAGTAGCTGCAACTAAACCTATAAATGTAGTCAATGTTTCTGTAGACATTAAATCATTATACACACTATTCCCCCCTTAATCCATATAAATTAATAGTAACTATTTCTTCTTACTGTACCTTATAAACATATCCCTCTTCTATTTAAATTCTTGTATATTATATGTCTATTTTTTTAAAAAATGATAAAATTTAAATTACAAAAATAATTTCTATAAGATAGAGTATAAAAAAACACTTCACAAGTATTTCTACCTATAAAAAGAACATCATTTATTATTTTTCATCTACTAAATCCACAATCTTATCAAAATTTGTATTGCCTTCAAGAACTTTAATTACACTTTCTTCAATTTCACTCTTAACTTTCTCTGCTATTAATTGTATAATATTATTCATAG
>JAAZMG010000082.1 GCA_012798935.1 Tissierellia bacterium
CAGCTGTTACAATCAATACTATTAAAAACACTGCGATTATAAATCTTGGGAAACCTACTTTATCTATAATTTGTTTCATTTAATTCACCACCTTATCTAAATCTTCGCCAGCCATTAGAAGTCCAAATTCTTCATCAGAAGCATCTGGAGGAAGGATACCTTTAACTTGTCCATCATAGATGATAGCAATTCTATCAGCTATTTGACGAAGTTCCCCCAATTCGCTGGAAGTGATGATTATAGTCATGTTATTTTCCCTATTTAATTGTACTAAAGTATCCAATACCAGTTTTTTAGCTCCAATGTCTATACCACGAGTAGGTTCTGATACTAACAACAAATCTGGTTCTAAGGTCAAAGCCCTAGCTATACATACCTTTTGTTGATTACCTCCACTTAGATATCTAGTATGTTGTGCGGTATCCCTACACCTTATATCCAATTCTTCTACCATCTTGAGAGCATGTTCCCTTATAGCATTTCTATCCATTAAATTCAATGGGCCAATTTTTTTGATAAATTGATTATGTAGCTCTAAACTGGAATAGGCAATATTAAATTCTATAGAATCATCCAATAAAAGTCCAACATCACGTCTGTCTTCAGACAAAAATGCAATAGAAGAATTTAAGGATTTTCTTGGATTATTTAGTTCTAATTCTTTTTTATCTTTAATAATGGTTCCAGAAGTTTCGTACAGCCCCATAATTCCATTGGCTATACCTAATTTACCTTGGCCTGCTAGACCACCTAGTCCTAAGATTTCTCCCTTTTTTACATTTAAATTTAAGTTTTTGATTCTTTCCCCAGGCATATTAACTTTAAGATTCTTTAATTCTAGAATATGGTCATCTGAAACCACTCTATTTTCATCATCTTTCTTCTCTATTTCAATACTTCTACCCACCATTAATCGGGCTATATCTACAATGGTTATCTCATCGGTCTTTATAGTTTTTACCACTTCTCCATCTCTTAGTATTGTAATAGAATCAGTTACCTTTTTTATTTCATCAAGTCGATGGGATATAAATAGGATGGAGATTCCCAGATCACTTAATCTTCTGATTATATCTAAAAATTGTTCTGCTTCTGACTCTGTAAGTACTGCTGTAGGTTCATCTAATATCAATAGTTTTACCTGTTTTTTATCTATTTCTCTTGCTATCTCTATAAATTGCATATATCCAACAGGTAAACCTGCTACAGGCAAATATTCATCAATAGACATATTTAATTTTTTTAATGCAACCTTAGCATCTTTTGCCATAGCCTCTTTGTCTAATTTTTCCAGTTTTGGACCAAATATTTTACTTAACAAATTGGGCTTTGTTCTTTCCCTATTTAATTTTATATTTTCAACAATGGTAAAGCCAGGTATAAGCATAAACTCTTGATGCACCATACCTATTCCCATTTCCATAGCCTCTTCAGGAGATTTAGGAATTAGTTTTTTACCATTAAAAATTATCTCTCCTTCAAATCCTCCTGTAGAGTGGATAACAGGCATTCCAAACAATATGTTCATCAAGGTGGATTTCCCAGCACCGTTTTCTCCTACAAGTCCATGAATTTCTCCTTCTTTAATAGATAGAGAAACTTTATCCAATACTTTGTTATCAGAATAAACTTTAGTAATTTCCTTCATTTGGAGTAAATCCATTAAAATACCTCCTCAACTTAAGAAGAAGGAGGTCGTATAAACGACCTCACTACTTAAAATATTTGTGAACCGAAAACAAATAATAAGAAGTTTTTCTTATCATCGTCAATAGGTCTAATCTTTACGTCATCTCCTGCTATTTCTTTAAGTTTCTCTAGCATAAAATCTTCATCAAGTTTTTCTATTTCACCTTTACAATAAGCCATTGCATACTCTGCTCCGGCATCGATCATAGCCATATTTGCAGAATATGTCCAAGTACCAAATCTTCCAGTACCGTCTTTTTCTGCAACTTTTTCTGATATTTGTTCTGCTAAATAATCTAAATCTCCAGCTTTATCCTCAGGAATTTGTATACCTAATGCGCCTGGATAAGCATGATATGGGCTTGGGCAACATTGTTCAGGGTATATTGCTCCTGTTTCTAATGCTGATTTGATTAAAGGTTCTTGCATAGCACAGTTAGTACTGAAAAGTGCTGTATCCTTACCATATTTATCAATTTGTCTTGGCACATCTTCCAATATAAATTGTTGGGCTCCTGAAATACCAGCATCTCCTGTTGGATCTGGTGCATCAACTTCAACGAAGTCAAGTCCTAATTCTTCACAAGTTTCTTTGAATATGTCTCGTCTTTGAGATAAAAGTTCATAGGACATATGTCTTGGGAATGAATAATGGATGAAGGTTTTAGCCCCCATTTCCTTAGCTGTTTTTATTATAGACTGACCACGTTCTAATTGGTCTAGTTCCAATACAACGTCGGCACGACTAGCTATAGTGTCTGGATCCTCATGAGGTACTCCAAGGACGAACAGAATATCATCTCTCATCTCTTTAATCTTATCAATAGCAGCTGCAGTTCCTGGAACGGCTTGGCAGATAATGATTGCCTTAACATCTTCATCAGCGGCTAAACTGGTGATTTGAGCTATGGTAGTTTCTTGCTCTTCAGTAAATTTGTCAGGATAAGTTACGTGTTTAATAACATCTTTACCATATTTAGCAACTAGATTTTCCCCAGCACGGAATTCCTCTTCCCCTTGGGATACAGTACCAGTAACCAAACCTATCTTAAAGCCTAATTCTTCACCACCTGTTTCTTCACCAGTTGCTTCTTCACCATTAGAACCTTCCTCGCCACCGGCTGGTGCTTCTTGCTTACCACAACCGACAGCACTAATAAGTAATAGACCAACTAATAATAATGCTAAAATTTTCTTTTTCAAAGCTTTCCCTCCTTTATATTTTTTCCTTTACCTATAAAAGCTTTAGGTTAGGAATTAAAGCCCATAAATTAAAAAAGAATCATGAATTAAAGGACGAAGCAAAATTTATTTTGTAGAATATATCCAAGTTTCAGAAAACTATATCTTTACCAGCTTATTTGAAAAAACCAAACATTTCATGGCGTTTGGTTGACAAAAATGGATTTATAGTTGTTTACAAAATAAAAATGTTGTCATTAAAAGGTTCATTATATGTATATAGTGTTTCAATTATTATAGTTTACGGCTAGTGTGTTGTCAACTTCTTAATAATCAAAGATCCTTACAATATATAGGCTCTAATAAATAATATTTAAATAATCATATCAATTATACCAATTATCAAAAATTTCTGCAAGGAATACATTGGAAATTAAATGGGTATAAATACTTTTTTCTAGAATTTGATAAGACTATGTTAATTGCATAATTGGGAGGATTTTTAAAAAAACAAAGACAGTCTAAAGTGAAAGGATGAGGACTGTCCTGTTTTGACAAAAAAATCTATCTTTTAATTATCAATTGCATTAATCATGTTTTTGATAGAAGCTAACTTACATAGGCTTTTTTCTAAATGATAATTATATACTAAATCTAGATCATTTTTATTTTCCTCTATTTGAACAGGTATCTTTTTATTAAATAGTCTTTCTAAGGATTTTCGATTATTCTCATCTATATAGGGAAGTTTATCTATAGAACAAAGGATGCTTAAATGATTATATGTGCTTTCAAATAGTTCAAATACATGTTCAAAATTAAAACAATCATGAGTCTTAAATAAATTTAAGTTAATATCCTTTTTTAGAATGCTATAATTCTTCTCTATACTTACTAGGTCTTTTCTTAATCCATCTAATGATAGACTTTCTTCTTTCCATATAATATGTTCCACCATATCCTTAAATTCTGAATACATATTGTTAATAGATTCAATTAAACCCTCTTCCATATTAGGTGGAAGAATAAAGTAGTTTATGAGAGTTCCTATAGTTAATCCAAAAAATGTATCTAAAGTTCTATAAAGGGCATAACTTACCCGACTACCTTCTTCATAATTGAGTATAATAGATAAAAACACCATTGCGGAGAGTGTAATTGGCTTTTTTAACTTAAATAGATTACATATATATATTATTATTATAATTCCTATGCCTATGAAAATAGGGTTTTCAGGTGCAATTAAAGAGAACAGTAATGCAATAGTAGCTCCTAATATAGTACTATACATTCTATTTCTTCCCATATAGAAGGACTCGGATACAGAAGACTGCATAGCGATTATTGCAGCAATACCTGCAAAAAAGGGACTTTTTAAATTAAATATTTGAGATAAAAATATGGTTAAAGATACGGCAATAGCAGTTTTAATGGTGCGCATACCAATCTTTTTAAATTCCATAAAAATCATCCTTTTAACATAATGTATAAGTATTATACCAACCAAATATAAATAGGACAAGATGTAGAATTGTTACTTAGGTATGAAAATGGAAATAGGAATTAGAATATACTATAATACTATTATAGTAATAATAAGAGGTGTAAAATATGAGTAAAAATAAGGGAAGTTTGAAGTTGTTATTTATTGTTGGTTTTATATTAGCATTTGTCTACCTAATGGTTGGTTTAAATATTTTTAACAAGGATATTTTATTAGAATTATTTACTACAAGAGAAGAAAGCCCAGGCTTTGGAATATTCTTTACAGGTTTTATAACCATTTTAATGGTGTTTTTTGTTCCCATATCTTGGTTTTCTGCCTTAGGGGCTTTTTTCTTTGGATTAAGGGGTTTTGTCTATCTCATTACTGGTGGAATTATAAGCTCCATTATATCTTTCTACATAGCTAAAATATTTAGGCAGGATGTTATCAAGATTGTTGACAGGATTTATTATAGAAAAAAACGGGATGTAAGTTTAGAACAAGTTTCAAACCAGATTGAAAAACATGGAGTAGGTTATGTTTTCTTTATGAGGAGTATGCCTTTTATCCCTTTTAGCATTGCAAACTATGTTTCTGGTACTAGTTCTATATCTTTAAGAGATTATGTTTTAGGGACTATATTGGGTTTAGTACCAGGTCAATTTATTACTACTTATTTTTTTGCAAAGGCTGTTGATATAAGGAAGAATCCATTGGGAGCTTTAATAGCTGCAGCTATTAAAGGAGTATATGTTTTAATAGTTATTTTGTGGCAAAGAAAAAGCAAATATAAAACTAAAGAATAAACTGTATCTAGTCGATATAAAGTATAGAATGGGAAAAGGAGGGCTGGGTATGCAAATTGATGGGGTGACCAATTGTAGGTATAATGAAGCAAATAGAAATATCCCAAACCCAATAAAAAGTGGGATTAGGGATCAAAATGTTAAATCAGCTGAACAATTAGAGCAAAAGAGATATACGGAAGATGAACTTATTAGAAGTATAGAATCAGCTAATAAACAGTTTGTTGCTTACGATAGAAGGTTTGAGTTTTCAATCCATGAAAAAACAAAGCATATTATGGTAAAGGTCATTGATGTTACAACAGATGAAATAATTAGAGAAATACCTCCTGAAAAGATATTGGATTTGGTAGCTGCTATCTGGGAAATATCCGGTATAATAGTAGATGAAAGGGTGTAGGTGTTGAAATATGTATAATACTATGAGAATAACAGGTCTTGCATCGGGAATAGATACGGAAGAGATGATTCAACAATTAATGCAGGTGGAAAGAATAAAGGTAGATAGAGTAGAACAGGACAAGCAGACTTCAGTTTGGCGTCAAGAAGCTTACAATAGTTTAAATAAGGATTTTGCAAATTTTATATTGAATACTAGAAAGATGTTTGGATTGACCTCCGTTACTTGGACAGGAAATCTTATTCCCAACTCCTACCAAAATTTAAATTGGGTAAAAAAGGCCACATCTTCTGATGAAACCATAGCCACAGTATCTAGTACAGGAAAGGCTATGGATGGGAATTATAAGGTAAAAGTAAGGCAGTTGGCTGAAGGGGTTAGTTTGGCTAGTGGAAGTGATATACGGATAAAAGATAGAGAAGGCATCATAAATGAAGATGGAAAGATTGTTGATGGAAATGATGTCGTAAAAGATCTTAAATTTATTATTAATGATGGTAAATATGATTTTAAGATTGAACTTTCAAACGAAGATGGTATTACCATAAACGAAGTAGTTAAAAAAATAAACTCTGCTAAGGTTACAGTGGGGGAAGGGGAAAATGCAAAAGAAGTATCTTTAGGAGTTAGAGCTTCTTATGATGCTGGTATTGGCAGGTTTTTTCTACAAACAACAGAGACAGGCATTAATGCAAAGATACAAATAACCGCAACCGATAGTAGTGATGGAGAAAAATTTATTAA
>JAAZMG010000083.1 GCA_012798935.1 Tissierellia bacterium
AAAAAGTTTCTTAATACATCTAAGGTTATTAAGAAAGCCTTTTACTATAAAGAGGCCTCTCCTGACGATGTAATTGGAGAAATAATTGTTTTGGCAAATGTAGCAAGAAAAGAAGGACTTCTTTCTTTGGAAGAATATGCTGAAAATTTAGATGATGAATTTTTGAAAAAAGGAATAATGTTAATAGTTGATGGAACAGATCCTGATTTAGTAAGAAATATTTTAGAGACCGAATTAGTTTTTTTAGAAGAGAGACATTCAGATGGGCAAAGAATTTTTGAAACTATGGGTACATATGCTCCTGCTTTTGGTATGATTGGTACATTAATAGGCTTAATAAACATGTTAAGATATTTAGATGATCCTAGTACAATAGGGCCTAATATGTCTGTTGCGTTAGTAACAACTTTTTATGGTTCTATGTTAGCCAATATTGTTTTTTTACCTATAGCACAAAAATTAAAGATTAGAAGCAAGGATGAAATACTAGTTAAGGAATTAATGGTAGAGGGACTATTGTCAATTCAAGCAGGAGAAAATCCAAGGATAATTGAGGAGAAACTTAAAACCTTTATTCCACCTGAAATGAGGAAAGATTATAGAAATTGGATGGAGAGAGAGGAAACGCAATGAGGAAAAGAAGAAGGACAGAGGAAAATAATACTGGTAATTGGCTTGTAACCTATAGCGATTTGGTAACCTTATTACTATGTTTTTTTGTACTTCTATTTTCCTTTTCTGAAATCGACGCGCAAAAGTTTAGAACTATTATGAGTAGCTTTCAAGGTGGAAAAGGTGCATTGGATGGAGGTACAACTATAGAGCTTAATGATGAAGTTGAACCATTTGATGGGGCTTTAGAAGAAGATTTGGAAAAATTAAAGGAATTATTAGAAGAGTATGCTGATAGTGTTGGTCTAGGAACTGAAATTACACTTTCTGTAGAAGAAAGAGGTCTTATCATACGTTTTATGGATAATGTTTTATTTGATTCTGGAAAAGCAGACTTAAAGCCTGAGTCAATAGAAATATTAAAATCTGTAGCAGAAATATTAAATAGGGATGAATTTAAAGACAGATTGATTAAAGTAGAAGGTCATACGGACACAGATCCTATTTTATATTCTTCAAAATTTCCTACAAACTGGGAGTTGTCTGCAACAAGAGCGACCAATGTATTAAGATATCTTGTTGAAACAGAAATTATTGATGGTAGTAGAATTTCTTCATCAGGATATAGCTTCTATAGACCTATTGCACCAAATGATACTAAAGAGAACAAATCAAAGAATAGAAGAGTTGACATGGTAATTTTAAGATCTTCCTATGAAGATATGGAACCAAAGCAAAGGGGAATGGAGTGATAATATGAAGAATAGGAATGTAGTTCTAATCATTATTTTGGTCCTAGTTATTATACTTGCAATTGTTGGAATTATACTAGGCGTTACATTTTATAGAAGTAATAATAGTAATAACCAGGCTAAAAAACAACCAAAAACCTTCAATCTAACATTACAAGATATGTATTGCAATATAAAAGATAGTAATAAAATAGTAAAGGTTAAAATAACTATAGAGACAAATAATAAGAAAACATTAGGATTAATAGAAGAAAAACAATTCTTAATAAGAGATGATATAAATAAGATTATTAGGAACAAGGCTGAGGAAGACCTACAGGGAAAAGAGGGACAAGTTAAATTACAGAAAGAAATAAATGAAAGTTTAATAAAACTATTTAATGATGATACTATAACGAATGTGTATTTTGATGATTTAATTATACAGTAGGGAGGTGGAGGCATTGACGGAAGTATTATCACAAAATGAAATTGACGCCCTACTTCAAGCACTTAATTCTGGAGAGGTAGATGTACAAGAAATAAAGGAGGAAGAAAGCTCAAGTAAAGTTAAAAAATATGATTTTAGAAATCCGCAAAAGATTGCTAAAGATCAATTGAGAACTTTAGAGATAATACATGAGAATTTAGGTAGGCTATTTCAAACATTTTTATCAGGCTATCTAAGGGCACCAGTGAAAATTTCTATTTTTACTGTAGACCAATTTGCTTATAGTGAATTTAGCAATGCAATTTCCAACCCTGCTTTTTTAAGTATAATAGACTTTAATCCCTTAAATGGACAAATACTTATAGATATATCTACCAATATTGTATATTCCATAATAG
>JAAZMG010000084.1 GCA_012798935.1 Tissierellia bacterium
TAGAGGAAGTATGGGGATATGAATATTATGGAGATATAAGGACTGTAGATGTAACTGTTAGAAGGCTTAGAGAAAAAATAGAAGACAAAGATGGGGAATATAGATATATAATAACTAAAAGAGGGGTAGGATATTATTTCAGGAGGGGCTAATTCATGTTTACAAGTATAAGATGGAAATTTATCATAGTATATTTTTTACTTGTATTTATAGCTATGGTAATTGTAGGGGTTTTTATAGTGCAAAGATTTGAGGCACAACAATTAGACAATAGAACAAATACAATGGTAAAGCAAATAGAATCTATAATTAGTACTTTTAGTTATTTGTCTGAGGACGATTGGATGGAAGTTAGTGAAGATATACAAAAAACCCTAAATGAATGGAGATTTGATGGGACTGAAACCCTCTATGTTATTTACAATGAAGATATACCTAAAATAATAGCCTCTTCTTATAGTAATCATGATAAAATTAAAGGTCAAAATGCGTTAAATTATAAATTTTTAGATCCTACCTTAATACTAAATGCATATAAAGGTCAAAGAAGTGAAGGGATTAAAAGAGATGCAAATGAAGATACTATATTTAAACATTTAGCTTATCCTGTATTGAACGAGATAGGTCAGGTTAAAGGTGTTCTTTATATGACTGGAGATCTTCAAGATGTATACAAAACTTTAGATGAATCCAAAAAGATCTTAACTAGAGCCACTTTTTTGGCATTAGTAGTAACAGTATTGCTAGGCTTTTTAATTGCAAGTAGTATAACAGGTCCTATTAGGGATGTAACTAAAAAGGCAGAAAAGATGGCAAAAGGAGATTTTGATCAGTTTGTAGAGGTAAAATCTGATGATGAGATAGGTCAATTAGCCAGTATGTTTAACTATTTAACCTTAAAACTAAAAGATACTATCCAAGAGATGGATTTAGAAAGAAGCAAACTAGATACTATATTTAATTATATGGCAGATGGAGTTATAGCTATTGATGTAAATAGCCATATTATCCATGCTAATCCAATTGCAATAGATATATTAGGATTGGAGGAGACAATAAACGAAGAATTAATAAATAGAAAAATATTCCCTATGGAGAGCATAAATTTAACCGAAATTGATTATGAAGATTCAAGTAGCCTTGAGGGGGACAGGGTTGTAGAAATAAATTCTGTTGTTTATAGAATTAGATATGCTCCTTTTAGAAATGAAAGAAATAATATTGGTGGAGTTATCATTGTGTTTCAAGATATAACAGAACAGCATAAATTAGATAATATGAGGAAGGAATTTGTTGCTAACGTGTCCCATGAATTAAAAACACCTATAACCACTATTAAGGGTTATGCAGAAACTTTAATGGAGTATAGGGATATTGATGAAGAGGATTCATGTAAGTTCTTGTCTATAATAGATAATGAATGTGATAGAATGGCTCGAATAGTTAGGGATTTACTTCAACTTTCTAATTTAGATTATAATAAGACTAAGTGGAATAAGGTCAATTATTCTGTAGAAAAATTGATTCATGATATCCATTTAAAAATGGAATTTGCTCTTAAGGAAAAGAGCCAAAAGCTTACTTTGAATATAGAAGAGGATATTCCAAATATTAAAATAGATAAAGATGGAATAGAACAGGTTATACTAAATATAGTATCAAATGCAATAAAATATACTCCTAACCATGGGAAGGTAGATATTTTGGCAAAAAAACAAAATGACATGGTCATTATTACTGTAAAAGATAATGGTGCTGGAATACCTGAAGAAGATCAAAGTAGGATTTTTGAAAGGTTCTATAGGGTTGATAAGGGGAGAAGTAGGGATTTAGGTGGCACAGGATTGGGTTTGTCTATTGCTAAACAGATAGTGGAAGCCCATGAAGGAGATATAGTTTTAAGGTCTGAATACGGAGTAGGAACAGAGGTAGATGTGGTACTGCCCATAACTACTCATATGTAATTCAATCTTAATTAATCTGTAACACTCTTGTAATATATTTGATATATAATGAAGATGTCCTATAAAATACAGCAAAGGAGGTATTAAAGCATGTGGAAGAAGATAGTATCTAGTTTATTTGTACTAATAGTAATTTTTTCATTTTCTACAGTAGGTTATGGAACATCAATGGATAAAGTAAATAGATATCAAGTAAAAGCACCTGAAGAAGGTTCTTTATTTACGGAGAAAGTAACGGTGGTATCTGGTAGAGCTCCAAAGGGAACAGATATTGTAATTGAAGTTTATGGTACAGCTGACCTAACTGGTAAAAATTATACATTAACTAGATTGCCTAAAGAAGGAGATTATGTTCGTATATCTAGTGAATTAATAAAATCAGGAGAGTTAGGCTTTGCTAAGGAAGTTAAATTAGTAACCGGAATTAATAAGATTGTTGTAATATTTAAAGTAAATGGGGGGGCACCTTCTGTAGGAAGAATTGTTTATGTTTATGATAAGGAGGTAGCTAAAGAATCTGCCGGAAGTCCATCCCTGGTTGGAACCCCTAGGAAATAGCATACCACTGATTTAAGGAGATGATAACTGTGATTAAAGAAAGGTTAAAAACTTTTCTACTCCTATCTTTGGTATGTATTAGCATTTTTTTGACAAGAAGGTTATGGCTAGACATGCCTTATGATATATTACCTTTTTTTGAAAAAGAAGAGGCAATATCTTCAAGTTATTTATTTGGAGATATGATAAAACCTCATAAATATCTACTAAACTTTGATAAAAAAAGCCATACAATATTTTATAATGATGATAATAACAACCTATGGACAAGCACTCGTTCTACATTGGTAGAGGTTTTATCTTCTGATAATTTTGAGACTCATATCCTATCCAATGAGGAATTTTCGACGTATAACGAGAGACGATCCATAGTTTTTTATTTTCCTGAAAAGTTTAATACCTATATAATAGCTCGTTCATTAGGTGTAGCTGAGCCAAACAATATAATTGAAAGAATGCCTAAAATTGATAGGGTATATCTCTATTTAGGCAGGGAAGATCCTTTTTTTGTATTTAGTGAAGGGCATAAGCATTTAAAAGTTTACGATATAAATGTAGATACAAAGATTGTGAAGGAGCAGATAAAGAAGATAGAAGAAGGGAAAGAATATACCTATTATTACGCTATGAAGGACACCATTGGGGGGGATAATAATATATTTATTCCCTATGAGATGGCAAAAACCTTGCCGTTAATCTATGTGGAAAATGAATTAGATGTATATGATATTGAACAAATTAGAAGTATATCAGAAAAGTTTTTTAATAAGGATATTGATTATATAAGGGAAATTATTGAAGATAGTGGCTCTATAATATATGTCTATAATCAACGAGTTTTAAAGATTAATCAAAATGGTCTTTTGGAGTATTTCAATCCACTTGAAGAGCATATAGAGGAACGAAATCTTTATATAAGCTTAAATACTACTGCAGAGTTTTTATCTAACCATATTGGAGTTCCAAAAGATATGTATTTAGCAAAAGTTGAAGAAATAAAGGCAGAAGAAAATTTAGGTTATAGACTAACATTTAGATATAGAGTAGGGGGAATTCCTGTAATATTAGGAAATGATACTATAGAAGATTTTATACAGGTAGATGTATTTAATAAATACGTAAGGAATTATAAAAGATTTATAAGAAAAGATATGAATATAGACACAGATGCTTATAATAAGGTAGATGACAATAGAATGTTATCAGCCTTTGATATTATAAATATGAACTATAATTTATTAGAAGAGGAATATATGCAGGGAAAAGATATATTTATGGAAGATATAGATAGGGAAATGCTAATGGAGGAAATTTTATCTTCTATTAAAAACATAACTATAGCGTATTTAGATCCCTGTTTAAAGGAAAAGGAAGAGAAATTAATTGGAGTATGGTTATTACAAATTGAAGATAGAATATATGCTTTTGATGTGTATAATGGTGAATTAGTATTAAAGAGAAAGCAATAAAGGAGAATTTGGATGGTGAGGGAAAATGGATTGGTCAAAGGCTAAGACCATATTAATAGTGGCTTTTATCATAACAAATATATTACTAGTATTTATGTTGATTAGGGAAAAACCTGGGGTTGATCCAACTATTAACGATGAATTTATAGAAGATGTATTAGAATTATTAAAGGATAAGGATATATCCGTTGCTACCCAAATTCCAAAAGATAAACCTTATTTAAATACTATGATAGTTGGATATGAAAAGGTAGATATAAAAGGGTTAAATGAAAACTTTTTTAACAATGAAGGTGCTATAAATGATAATAGGGAAGGATTAGGGGAAATAGTAAAGGATTATGAATCTATTGTTATAGTTAATAGGAAATTAATAACATATGAAAACAAGGAAAAAAAAGAAAACTATCCAGATATAAATAAGGATAAGGCCATCCAAATAGCAGAGGAATTTTTAAAGGACAAAGGATTCCCTACCTCGGATATAAAACTTACCTATATAAAAGAAGAAGAAGGAGTTTTTTATTTGGAATATTCCAAGTTATATGAAGATGTGCTTGTTGAAAGAGCTTTTACAAATTTACAAATAGATGAAAGAGGAGTCAAGAGGCTTGAAAGACTGTGGCTAAATATCAAAGACTTAGGGGAAACTGAAATACATATTAGTACTGCACCAAAATCTATATTAGGTTTACTTAGTAAGGAAGAAGTTTATGGTAAAACCATTACAGATATTTCTCTTTGTTATTATTTTGATCCTCAAAGACATGATTATCTAGAAGAACCAGGAGATGCTAAGCAAGGAAAAGCAATTCCTGCATGGAGGATCCAATTCTCTGATGGATACAAGGTATTTATAGATGAATATTAGAGAAGAATCTATTGGTTCTTCTTTTTTTGTTTTTAAGTAATTAGTTTTTTATCCATATATATATTATAATATATAATATAATCTTAAGTATTGGAGGAAATA